>JACQVT010000150.1 GCA_016209665.1 Planctomycetota bacterium
TCCTTGGCCATCAACGCCCGCCGCACGTGTGGGACCGGCTTCCAGCCGGTCTGATCGTGTGGGACCGGCATCTTGCCGGTCTGATCATGTGGGACCGGCATCCTGCCGGTCTCGTCGGTCGGCCACTTCGATGCCCCGTTGCTGTCACTGAGCATGTTCCGGCTCCTGCCGCCCGACGGCGGCATGACCGTATGAAGTCTGATCGGACCGGCAGGATGCCGGTCCCACACAAGGCCTGGTCAGAGTCCCTCAGCGGCCCAGGCGATCGAGCGTGTCGGCCAGGTCTTTCTCGAACGCCTCGGCTTTCATCCACTTCACATGGCCGTCCAGGAACAGGACGACCGTCCCTTCACCACCCTGGTTCTCCAGCTTCTCGTAAGCCACGACGTTCCGAGGGTCCATCGTGTGCCTCTGCCCCTCGATGTAGATGTAGGACATCGCGTTCGGATCTTCCTCGAACGGCGACACCAGGTCCTCCGCCTTCACCCGTCCACCATCCACGAGGCTTGCCAGGTCGGGCGGAAGATTGCCGCCGTGATCCTCCGCATACATCAGGCAGTGCAGGCCAAGTCGATGGAGCTTCTTGATGCTGGTCGCGCGGTCGTGGAGTACCGTCGGGTCCTTGCCCATGAGGAGGGTCCCCACGACCGCCGCCAGAGCGCCCGGCCCGCCGGACTGCGGGCGCTCGTCATCCAATCGTGGGCCGTAAAGCATCAGGAAGCTACCGTCTTGCAGCCGCACCACGGCCGGGTCCCAGCGGCCGGCCAGACGCACGCCGCGTTCCTTGCTCCACGAGCGTGCGTCTCGCGAAAACAGCGACCTCACACCATCATCGGCGGCCAGGTAGGCCCGGTATCCCCCGTCGACCGGCACGATGCTGCGAAGATTCTCGATGCCCGGCGAGTCCTGGGGCGACGCCGGCCGAAATGTTCTCCCGTCCGCTGAGACTTGGTGTTCGGCGTTGCCGTCGGCCGTCCCCGACGAAATGAACAGATGGGTTTCTCCGCCCACTCTCACCATGGCCAGGTACGGTGGCGAGCCTTCAACCGGGATGTTCACTGCATCGTCGAGGCGGTAACTCATGCCGTCTCGTGTGATCGCGCGGAATACCCTTGTCGCCACCACCGTGGGGGCACGATCCGGGGCGGCGATCCCTCCGGTCGCGAGGAAGCAAAGCTGCACCAGCCCTTCCGGGGTGGTCAGCAGTTCGCCATGCATCCAGCGATCCGGCGGCGATCCCGGCCAGTTGAGATGAATGGGTCGCGGATCGCTCCACGAACGGCCGTTGTCCCTGGAGCGCGAGACGACCAGCATCGTGCGCGATCCTTCAGGCCCGGCCGCTCGATCGAAGACGGCCACGAGTTGCCCGTTGGCCAGGCAAACCAGGCCGGGCGCGGCAAGATCGGCCGCCTGGATCGCACCCTCGTCGCGGAACGTCAGCCCATCCTCAGAGCGGGCAACGCGGATCGCAGGCGCGGGTCCGCCGGCCGTCGGGGCCTGCCTGACGCTCTGGCCGATGGCCGCCTCCCAGACCAGCACGGTCAGCGCGAGCGAGCGAATCACGACCCCGGTCCGTAACCGTTTGGGCGGGAGGTTTTCAGGACCGAGGCAACTTGTTGCCGTTCCTTCGCTCCCTTCCAAGGGGGACGCGTCAACAAGTTGACGCGGTCCTGCGGAAAAATGGGGTTCGCCGATTCTGTCACGCACCCTCGCGACCCGACGGATCATTCTCTCATTTGACATGCCGCAACTCCTGCCGCCCGATGACATAAGCCTCGAAGATCTCATCCAGATTCAGATCGACCGTTCGCACGCCGTCGCGGCTCATGTTCGTCAGCACCGGTTGCGCCGCCTCGGCGTTCTCGACCGTTACCGCCCAGCGACCCTCGTGCGACTGCACGTCCAAGAGGCCGGGCACCTCGCCGGGAGCCGCCCGCTCGGTCGGGTCGAGCAGGAACCGTTTGACCCGCTCGCGGAGTTCATCCACCGGTGCCGCCTTGATGATCCGCCCGTCGCGCAGGATGGCGACGCGGTCGCAGATCGGCTCGATCTCGTACAACAGGTGCGATGAGAAGAAGACGGTCACGCCCGCCGCCTGTAAGTGGCCGATGACATCCCGCAGGAAATCCCGCCGGGCCACCGGGTCGAGCCCCAGCGTCGGATCGTCGAGGATGACGATCCGCGGGTGGTGAGCGAGCGCCAACAGCAACGCCAATCGGCTTGTCTGCCCCTTCGAGAGCGCCCCGACTTTCGCCCGCGGGTCGAGCCGCATCTGCCGGCGGAGTTGCTCCGCCCAGGCGCTGTCCCACGTGGGATAAAACCGGCCCACCCAGTCGGTGATCTGCTGGACGCGCATCCAGCCGTACATCGTCTGGTTCTCGGCCATGTAGCCGACCTGGCCCCGCACCCCGACGCCGTCCTGCTGCGGATCGATCCCGGCGACGAGGCATCGACCGGCATCCACCCGAAGCAGTCCGAGCATCGACCGGATCAGCGTCGTCTTGCCCGCCCCGTTAAGCCCCAGGAAGCCGAAGATCGACCCTGCCGGCA
>JACQVT010000151.1 GCA_016209665.1 Planctomycetota bacterium
CCGCCAGCGTCGCCGCCAGCAGGATGAGCGTGACCACGGCCCCCGCCCGGATCGAGACCTGCCCGCTGGCGATCGGCCGGTCCTTCTTCATCGGGTGCAGCCGGTCGCGATGGCGATCGAGGATGTCGTTGAACACGTAGCCGGCCGACGACGCCAGGCAGAACGCCGCGAACGCCAGCAGCGACAGCGCAACCGCGTAGCGATCGCCCACCTTCTTGCCGAAGGCGTTGCCGAACGCCAGGGCCGCGAACACGAACAGGTTCTTGATCCATTGCGGCGGGCGGATGAGCTGAACGTAGGCGTTCATGAGGCGATATCGTGGGCGATTTCCCGCCCGAATTCAACCGCAGGGGCCCGGGCCAACCTCCCGGGTGTGGCCAGACGAGCAGACGGGCAGGTCAGAGCGCAGCGCCGACCCGCCCTCGCAATCCAATACCACCCCGGCGCATGACGGGGCCGGGCCCCGTGTCAGCGGCCGTCGGTCCAAGTCGCATCGTCCTGGCAGGTCTGCGACCTTGCCGTACTTTGCCGCACGGGCAGAGGGGTAGGGCAGAGCGCACCGTCAACCTGCCTTCATTATCTGGCTACCTTGGCGTCGGTCTGCACGGGGAACGGTTTTGACCGGCCCTGGTAGAGGTGGCGGATGCCGGTGGCATGATAACGAGCGTGCCGGCGCACGGTGTGCGTGTGCGTCAGCCTACAGACAAACGCAAGCGGTCCTCCATCCTCGCGCGACCAGAGGACCATGTGCCAGTAATTGGGCATGAGACCGTAGGCGAGGAGTCCGATCGGCGGGCGGCGATGGGCCTTGACCAGCACCCGCTCGAAGACGTCGGAGTTTTCGGGCTTGGGCAACCACGGCAGCCGACCCGCCGCACGATTGAGCACGTGGCAGACCAGACCGCCCGGAGCCCCGCGGTCCTGCCGAAGCATGGGAACGGACCATCGTCACCGGAACAGTGTGTCAAAACTAGCTGCGTCCCCTTAAAGCTGGCCAAAACGGCCTCCGTCCCCTTGAAGCCGGCTGGGAACCGGCCCCTGACCTCGAGGGCACTGGAAAGGAGAACCGTATATCACAGCCGCGGCATGAACGTGCTGTCCGTGGCGGCGAGCGACCCGGCCATCAGCGTTGACCCACGGGAGTGATTGGCGAGCGAGATGTACCTGGTGACGGCCACGCCGCCGGCGGGCTACCAGACGAACGGCGAGCCGGTGCACATTCTGGTCCGCACCGACCTGGCGGCCGAGCCGCTCATCCGCATCCCCGTGCGGGTCTTTAATTCGGCCCAAAGCGGCTCGGGCCGCCGGACCTTTCGGCCCGGCGGCCCGCAGCTTGCCTCTCCCCAGACAGACACCGGGGTCCTTTCCCCGCACCCCCGGTGGTTCCGGGTGGCCGTTACCCCGACGTACCGGCCACCGCGAATGCCCCTCCAGAAAGCAACCGCAACCTCAACTGTCGCGCCCCCTGCTCATCAACCCAACAACAGGGCCAAGATGTTGGCCTGCTGGCTGTTGGCCAGCCCGAGCACCGAAACCGCCGCGCTCAGCAGGGTCTGCTGGCGCTGGAGCGCCGCCGTCTCCATGGCGTAGTCCGCACCCTCGATCTGCTCGACCGCCGACGTCAGACTCTCCTTCGTCGCGCTCAGGATGTTGGTCGACGCGCCGAGTTGGTACTTGTTGAACGTGCCCACGCGGGCGGCCAGGTTGGCCACCTGCGAGGCGGCCTTGCGGGCGATCGCCACGGCACTGTTCCCTGAGACGCTGAGGTTCTGTGAACCGCCGCTCCTCAGGTCGGTGAGATAGCCGAGGTCGGACCGGCCCAGTTCGGCGGCGTTGATGCCGGCCAGCCCCAGGCTGACCCGGCTGTTGCTGTCGCTGGCCAACTGGAACGTCGCCCCGCCGCCGGTGATGGTGACCGACAAGTTGGCGTTGACGACGTTCTTGGCCAGGTTGAAGCTGAGGCTGACGCCGGCGCCGGTGTAGAACACCTCGGTGCCCTGAGCGTTGGCCTGCTCGTTGTTGACGCGGACCTTGGCGTCCACGCCGACCGTCTTGTTGACGGTGGCGGCGTTCATGAAGGTCTCGGAGCCGTCGAGGACCTGGACGCTGACGAAGGCATCGGAGCCGGTGGTCGTAGACATGAAGGCGATGTTGGCACTCTGGGCCGCCGCGGACACGCCGGTGATGCTCTTCTGGGCCACGACCGCGGCCATGATGTTCACTCCGGTCGTACCGTTGGACAGGGCGATGGTGGCGGTTCCGAGCTTGCCGGTGATTTGGACCGTGGTCGCGGCAGAGAGAGCCGCCGCCGTCGTCGCCGTCGTCACGGCACTGCCCCGGGTGGCCGCCGCGGTCACGTTCACCGACAGCGTGAGGTTGCCGGTGACGTTCGGATTGCGGCGATAGACGGCCAGGTTCTTGACCGACGCCGTACTGTTGGTGATCACGCCGATGCGATTCTCACCATTGAAAATGTTCTTGCCGTTGAACGATGCGGTGTTCACCAGGCGGTCCAGGGCGTCGACGGACTCGTCGATCTGGGCCTGGTAGGCAGCCCGCTCCGAGACCGAGATCGAGGCGTCCGAGCCTTTCTGGGCCAGCTCCTCGATCTGGCTGACGAGGCTGCTGATCTCGGTCAGGGTGCCATCGGCCACGTCGAGCATCTGTTGTGACCGGCTGTTGTTGTCGAGGGAGGCGTTCACCGCGGCCAACTGGCTGTTGAGTGAGTTCAACGCCACCAGCCCCGCCGGGTCGTCCGAGGCCCGATTGATGCGCTTGCCGGTCGCCAGGCGCTCCATCGTGCCGGCGTTCTGAGCGTTCAGGCTGCTGATGGCCTGCACGAGCCGCAGGACCGTCGATGATGATCCAATTGTCAGTGCCACTGCTGGTCCCCTTTTCTTGCCCGATCGAAGTTACCTGGACCCACCGACGTGGGACCGAAGCAACGGTAAGATATAACTCGCGCTGTCAAGTCAAGACGGGAGGATTTTTTCGCGAGCCATTTATCTGGCCCTGTGGCAAGGATTTGAAGGCGCGAACTTGATTTTCTCCGCCCGAGTCCGCTTTTGGAGCGATGTCGGGCGGCGTCGGTGAGTGCCGTGCAGTGCCGTGATTACCAGACCCTGCCCGATGATGCGGGCGTCGACGACGCCCGGCGCATCGACGGGGCTCCAGGCGAGCGGCGCACCTTGGCGATCTCACGCGGGTTGGCCGCCGAGGACCTGCGCTGGCCGCTTCCTGCCAAGCAATTGCATTGCCGGCAGCGGCGTTCTAGACTGGCGCGGAATGGGACCGTATCGGGCGGCCTCGACGCGCCCGCAGTCCGGCCGGCGGCCGGGCCCGGGAGCGCGGGCTGCTATAGAATAGCTGTCAGGGACGCAACGTATGGCGAACTACGCACTGGTGACGGCGTCCGGTAAGGACCGTCCGGGGATCGTGGCCGCGATCACCGGGGTCCTGCTGGAGCAGGACTGCAACATCGAAGACTCGCAGATGGCCCGGCTCGGACCGGACTTCGCCTGCATGTTGATGATCCGTATGCCCGAAGGGATGGTCAGCGAGCAACTCACGCGGAGCCTGGCCCCCGTCGCCGCCGAGTTTGGTTTGCGGACCCACGCCCAGGACCTTCGGCCCGAGGAGGCCGGCGAGACGCGCCCCGATCAACCCAAGCACGTCATCCACGTTTATGGGGCGGACCGCAAGGGCATCGTCCACCGCATCAGCCGCCACCTGGCCGACCGCAGCGTTAACATCACCAACCTGCATACCGAGGTGATTCATCACGCCAGTCCGCTGTACGTGATGATGATCGAGGTGGAAGTCCCACCCTTCGTCGATGCCGGCCGGTTACACGACGAACTGTCCGCCCTCGGCAAGCAGATCGATGTTGTCGTCTCCATGAAACCCAAAGACGACGCGCGGTTCTGAGGATCTCTATCGCCCCTGTGGCAGAGATACGCGGCTGGACTTCACGCGATTGGAGACTTGAGGGGACGAGGAAGTGGCCGGTCCTCGCTCTTCTCTCCGCATTCCGGGCAGACTCCACCAGACGGGCGCTCGGAAGTCACATCCTTGTCTTTTAGCTGGCACGTCATCAACTGCCACACCGCTGTCCACCACGAATCCCGGGGCATCGCCCTTGCGGTGCCGACAGTCCCGACCAGCAACAGCGTGCTGGCGGCCAGGGATACGTACGGGCCGTAGGAAACCGGGAGGGAGCACGAGAGAAGCGAGAAGTAGCCCACCGCGGCCAGAGCGGCGGCAAACTCATGGAAGCGGGCCGCCTGCAATCCGAACCGGCTCGCCCACGTAAGGTAACTGAGAATGGCCAACCCTCCCACCATGGTGCCGGGCAACGACCACCATTCCCCGCAACGAAAAGCCTCATCGTGGTAGACGGGACCCGTCCACAGCAGGCCAGCCCCGACCAGGGCCAACAAGATGGTGAGCGGGACGGCCAGGGCTCGGGCCAGGCGCGGCCGACCCGCCAGGCGTGCCGCACCAACAAGCGCGATCAACCCGCCGAACAGATGGCACGCAGCGAGAGAGCAAAACGTGAAGAAGATCTCCGAGATGGGCATGTTCGGTCCGCACCACCAGTCGTACAGCTCCCACCGGATCAGGTAGGCGGGTGTCGTACTGCACTGATTGGTAAACGTGGGCAGGAAAAACGAGACTACCAAGGTCAGTCCCGCCACGAGGATGAGTGCGTCCCACAACCTGAGCTTCGTGTGCAAAGGCTGATTCTCCGCCGACGTCATCGATGCTGATGTTTCTGGCGTTGTCATGACAGCACAACCTTTCCTGCGGGTGCAACTGATCCCCGCTCGATGAGTTCCACATCGAGGAGGACGTGTTGCGGCTGGAGGCCCGTCTCATCCATGAGGCGACGCTCCAGCAGCTCAACTGCCGTGCGGGCGACCTCATCGGTGCGTTGACGGATGGCCGTCATCGGGGGAGTCAGGGCCCGGGCAAACTCGGCGTCCTCGAGGCAGACGATAGACACATCGTTGGGGATGTTCAGGCCCAGCTCCCGGCAGGCCTCGAAGACTCCCCAACCGCTATGGGCATCGTGCGCGAGAACGGCGATGGGCAGGTCCCATTCCTTGAGCACAGGCAGAACGGCAGCGTAGCCGCCGAACCAGCGCTCATCCTCACTCGTGCCCTGGGCCGTGACGGCGTTGTCGATCCAGACCTTCCAAGCGTGCATCGGCTCCAGACCATGGTCTACCAAGGCTTGCTCGTATCCCTTCAATCGTGCGGCCGCCGACGTCGGCGTGGGCTTCTGCGTGACCATCAACACGCGCCGATGACCTTGGGCGAGGAGATACTCGGTAGCCAGGTAGGCCCCCTTCTCGTGGTCCGATTCCACCACGTCCACCTTCAGTCCGGGAAGGGCCCGTCCTGCCAGCACCATGGGGCAGCCGTTGAGCTTCAGCCGGACCATGGCCTCCAGGTTCTCGGTACTGTCACCCGGCAGGATGATGACCCCCTTCAGTCCCGACTCAGCGATGTGCGAGAGGTTGCGGGCCTCCAGTGCGGTCTCACCGTGGGCACTGAACAGTTGCATACCCCAGCCGCGCTCCCGGCAGGCCTCCTCGATGGACTCGGCCATCTGTGCGGTCAGGCCACCTTCAATCTCGATGGTGGCGAGAGCGACGGTGGTTTGACCATTCGCTGCCCGGTTGGGCACGGCGGGCTGGACGAACACCCCGACGCCGGGGATACATTGCAGGTGGCCCTCTTTCTCCAAGTGACGCAGCGCTTGCCGCACGGTGATGGTGCTCACGTTAAACCGCTTGCTCAGTTCCCGCAGCGAGGGTAGTCGGGTGCCGCCGTTGAAATCCCCTTGATCGAGCCGCCAGCGCAGGGCGTCGCAGACCGACTGATACAAGAATCGTCTCTTGTCCCTCCCCGGTTTGCGGCCGCTTCTTGGCTTGGCGCCCTTCTTGGCTGTCGACGGGCGCCGGGGGATTGAGCAACTGGCAATGGACGCACTCATTCGACTCATCCATCAGGCCGTGTGGCGGCCGGCGTGTAAGAGGACGTATCAGAGCCTGCATTCCGCAGTGGCAGAACCTCCGAAAATCCACCTCGCTGGAAGCTTTCGTAACGCCGCATCAACTCGACCGTGCGTGGATCATTCGGCCCGAAGATGGTCTGATGCATCTCGGCCGCTTCCCGAAAGAGGAGATCGGCATCGCCGCGCTGCTGCAGGCTCCACAGACGCATCGCGCCGTTGGCGAGGCCTTCGGCCGCCTGCGGACTGCGTTTCAGGTCTTCCGGGCTGATTGTCCTCCAGACCCGAATCTCGCCGTTCTCGGTGCCGGCGGCCAAAGAGGTCCCATCCGCACTGAACGCCACTGACCAGCCGGTCGAATTCCCGCTGGGCAGGGTAAGCAACTCCCAGACGCTGTCCCGCTTCCAGATGTTCACCCGGCCCCAGCCCCCGCAAGTCGCGATACGCGAGCCATCGGACGTCAGGGCGATACCGTAGACTGCCTTGGGATGGGTCAGCGGGGCGGCAAGGAGCTTACCCGTTTCGGGGTCCCATGTCTGGACGGTGCAATCGTCGGAAGCGGACAGCACGCTCTTGCCATCCGGGCTGAACAGGACCCTGCGTACCGTGTCGCGGTGGCCTGCGAAGATGCTGATCGGTCGCCGCGTCGCCAGGTCCCACACCACGACTGTCTTGTCGTGACTGCCGGAAGCCACGCGCCAGCCGTCCGGGCTGAAGGCCACCGTGACAACACCCGATCGATGCCCGCGCAGGCACATCCGCTCAGTCCCCGCGCCGGCGTCCCAGATCCGCACGGAGTTGTCTCTGTCCTTGTCGAGATAATCCGCCGCCCCGCCGGCGGGCGGGACGTCGCGGGGGAGCAGTTCATCGCTCCCGCCCGAGGCAATGAGCCGCCCGTCGCGGCTGACCGCAACGGCCAGGACGCAATCCTTGTGGCCCCGAAGGACCTTCCGTTTGAGACCGGTGTGGGTGTCCCAGATGCCGATGCTCTTGTCGATGCTGCCGGTGACCAGCCAGGCGCCGTCCGGGCTGAAGGCGAGGCTGCGCACTTTATCTGTGTGACCGGCCAGCGTGAGCAGCAGCCGGCGCGAGGCAACGTCCCACATGGTGACGATTCCCTCGTTGCCACCCGAGGCCAGCCGCCCATCAGGTCCAAAGGCCACCGTGCGGGAAGCACGCTGGTGGGCTTGTATGCTCAGAGCAGACGGCGTGCGGTCGAGCCCCCAGACGCGAACGGCGAAGTCGTCGCCCGCGCCGGCCAGCCAGCGCGCGTCAGCGCTGAATACCAGATGCGACAGGTTGGTCTCTTCGAGCCTCAGCCAGCTCTGGGGCAGCCCCGTTCGCATATCCCAGACGAAGACCGTCTGGTCCGAGTCGGCCCCGGCGAGTAACCCGCCGTCGGGAGAATAGGCCAATGAATGCTGCGGGAGGCGCCGCGTCAGGATCGTCCTCTCCATCATGCCGCTTCCGGCATTCCACAGAATCAGCGAACCGTTTTCAGCGGAGGATGCCAGCGTCGTTGCATCGGGGCTCCAGGCCAGGGCAGTAACGTCGGCTTGGTGGCCGCGGAGGAGATGCAGTTCTCGCCGCTCCTGGATACTCCAGATGCGGACCATCTGGTCCGAACTCCCCGTGGCAATGAGACTGCCGTCGGGGCTGAAGGCGACGGTGGAGACAGACGCGCCGTGGGGTCCCAGCCGGGTCAGGCGGGCGCCCGAGACGGCATCGCAGAGTTCGAGCCAGCCGTTCGCGTTCCCGATTGCCAGCAGCTTGGAGTTGGGGCTGAAGCGCATCTGCTGGATCACGCCGTCGTGCTCGACGGGACACACCCTCTTGCCGCCGGCGGTTTCATAGACGGCCACCTTCCCCTCTGGGTCCCAGATCGCGCATCGCTGGCCGTCCGGCGAGACGCACATCTTCTGGCACCGGCCGGAGACGGCGATCGAGCCGACTTCCTCGGCCCGCTCGGCGTTCCAGAGCTTGATCACACCGTCCGCGCCGCCGGAGATGAGCCTCGGCCATTCGCCAGCCACGGCCAGCGCGGTCACAGAACCCTGGTGCCCGCGCAGAACCCGCCAGGAATGATTGAGCCGGCCGGCCAGCCAATACCACTCCCAGCCGCGCAGGTCCGCCGAGCAGGCGTAAATCTCGTTGCGGATCCGATCGAAGAGGCCAATGTCCACCACGGACGCTGCCGACGTCACGTGATTCAGGTACATGACCCGGCGGAGTTCTTGCGCGCGACTGTCGGCGTGCTTCTGAGCCTGCACGGCGCGGTCTCGCTCTGATTGGGCGACCTGCCTCTGTTCTTCCGACACCCCGTGTAGTCGGTTCACATCCAGGTACAGGGTGGTGATGACGGTGAGCGCCGTTGCCAGTACTACAAAGAAGCCCACTGCGACGGAGACCGGCAGGCGATGGCGGTACAGAAGCTTGCGGAATACGTAGAGGCGCTCGCGTTTGGCCTCGATGGGCTCGCCCGCGAGGTAACGCCCGAGGTCCCGGGCCAGATCTGCGGCGCTCTGATACCGGCGGTCGGGGTCCTGGGCCAGGGCGCGCAGCACGATGGCATCCAGCTCATCGTCGATCGGGCAGCCGGGGCACCGGGTCTTGCCTGGGGCGTGTGGCTCGATCTCCTTCACTGGGCTCCATCGCCGGCTGGGCGGCGGAGGCGAGCCCTCCGTGATGCGCCGCAGGATCTGCGAGGCGGGCAGGCTGACGTCGTAGGGCAGGCAGCCAGCCAGTATCTCGTACACCAGCACGCCCAGGGCATACACGTCGGTACGGATGTCCGCCGCTTCAGGCCGTCCGGCCAGTTGCTCGGGAGCCATGTATGGCACGGTGCCGAGGATCTGCCCGGCAACCGAGACCACGCTGCCCAGGCGCTCGCCCGCCCCGCCGAGCGCCTTAGCCAGACCGAAGTCGAGAACCCGCGGCACCCCCTCAGAGTCCACCAGCACATTGGAGGGCTTCAAGTCGCGATGAATAACGCCGCGCTGATGGGCGTGATTGACCGCCTGGCAGATCGAGATGAACAGGCTCAGGGCCTGCTCGATGCTCAGATCATGCTCGCGCACGTACTGGTCCACGGGCAGGCCGCGCACATAGTCCATCACGAAGTAGCACCGTCCGTCCGGCGTCGTCCCGGAGTCGAAGATCGTGATGATGCTGGGGTGCTTGAGCAGAGAGGCCAACTCCACCTCGCGGTCGAAGCGGTGAGGCCGCTTGCCCGCCAACTGCATTTCCTCGAGGGCCACCTTGATGGCCACCTCGCGCTTGGTGGACTCTTGAATTGCCCGGTAGACCACCCCCTGGCCGCCGCGATGGATCTCGCCCAGAATCTCGTAGCCCTTGATGCTGTCCCGGGATATCAGCGGCACGATCCGCACCGGGAGCTTCAACCCCTCCGCCACCGCGACCTCGGAACTACCGGGGGCGGGAGCACTCTGCACCGCACGCCGAACGTCGGCGGCGTACTCCATGTTCGCCCGCCACTCGTCCACCTGGCCCTGGCACAGGGAACAGTACGCGCAGTGCCTCATCAACCGCCGGGACCGGGTTTCCGGGAGGGACTCGCCGGCCAGCGCGGCAATCTCATCTGTCGTCAGGCACCTGCCCATCACCACTCCACGTCTACCATCCGATGCAGCTCCCGCATCCGCGAGAGCACCCGCTGGTTGGCCTTGACCACCGCCGCCTTCGACATCCCCAGGTTTTTCGCCACTGCCTCGGGGGCATGCTCCTGGAGAGTGATCGCCTCAAAGGCTGCCAATGTCGTCGCAGCCACGTCTCGGCGAACCAGGTCAAGACACGTCCGAATCACCGCCTGCCGCCACTCCTCTTCCCACACCTGTGCCGCGGCCCCGTCAGCCGCCCTCTGGTTCAGTTGCCGCTCCTGAGCCACGCTCATGCCGGCGGGGTCGCGGGCCCGGCGCCGCTGGATGTCGCGGACCTTGTTCTGGATGACGCCGAAGAGCCAGGACCGTAGCCGTCCCCGTTCTCGGCTGTACCTGCCCTCCTGGTAAGCACGAGCGAAGGCGATAAACGTCTCCTGGGTCGCGTCCTGGGCATCGGCTTCGCCCAACCCCAGCCGCCTGGCGAAGGCCAACAGGACCGGCCCATAGCGCGCACAGAACTCCAGCCAGGCCGCATGGTTCCGCGGATCCCGCAAACCGTTCAGCAGCTCTGTACTGGTTGATTGCAGCAAATCAACCCACCGGCTGTATACGCCCCGGTACCGACGTTCTTATCTGCGCATCATGAATGTCCCATCGTGCCCTTATACCCTCCGGCCTCCGCCCTGAATGCCATCTTTCGGGGCGGTCCCAGTCGAATGTCGCATCTTGCCGCTGTCCGCCTTCCCGGTCGCATGGGGACTCGGCGCCGGTTTGCCGTCAAGCGACCCCGTCGTCCCTGTCGTACCCAGACACATACGTCCATGCGCCTTGCCCACAGAAGCACACTCAAAAGCCTAGCCCTGGTCCTCCTGGTCCCCGCTCAGCCACAATCGCTCACGACGCCTCACAACCGGCTGGGCCGGACGGCTGTTCACTTCCTACCGATTCCGGCCTCAAGTCATGGGCTCCCCCATCCTTCTGAAGACTTCGCCGACAAGGCCCGGAAAAAGACACGGACTTTGCCCCAATCCCGGGCAACCGGGCACGTTGAAGGATGAGCCCGCCCGTTCGAGCGACCGTCGCTCGGCGGTCGCTCACCCGTAGGCCGCACGCCAGATCGGAAGCTGGCGACCGACGTCCCTCTCGTACTCCTGCGAGAGTCGTCGTCACTGGCTGCCAGCGGCCTGCGTTCGCACGATACGGTCGGGGCGTCTCGCGTGCACCGCCCATATAGACGCGGCAGAGAGTCGTGAGGAACAGAGAATCCGCCGGCACCACCTCCGATGCGGACCGATCGGTCCCCTTCACGGGGTTGGCCCCGACGTGTTCCCCCCAGAGGTGCGGGGCCACTGGCCTGACTCGCCATCGGCCAGTTCAGGCGCCCACGTTCTGGTGCTCGTCGGCGGGCTCGCGGTCGTCGAACTCGTCGCCGCGGAACGTGCTGCCAAGATAGATGCGGCGGACCTTGGGGTCGTTGATGAGGTTGCGGGGCGGGCCCTCGGCGATGACCCGGCCCTCATGGATGATGTAGCTTCGGTCGGTCACGGACAACGTCTCGCGGACGTTGTGGTCGGTCAGGAGGATCGCGATACCGTGCTGTTCCCGCAGGCGGCGGATCTCCTTCTGCAGGCCCTCGACGGCAATGGGATCGACGCCGCTGAACGGCTCGTCGAGCAAGATGAGCTGCGGCTCGGTCACCAGGGCCCGGGCGATCTCCAGGCGTCGCCGCTCGCCTCCGGACAGGTCGCGGGCCATCTGTCTGGACAGGTGGGCCAGGCCGAACTGCTCCAGGAGGCTGTCTGCCCGGCGAGACCGGTCCCGCCGGCCCAGCGGCATGGATTCCAGGATGGCCATCAGGTTCTGGCGGACGCTTAGCCGCTGGAAGACGCTGGGCTCCTGCGACAGGTAGCCGATCCCCCGCTGGGCCCGCTTGTACATGGGCAGCGGGGCGATGTCCTCGCCGTTGAAGATGACGTTGCCGGCGTTCGGGGTGATCATGCCGATAGTGATGCGGAAGCTGGTGGTCTTGCCCGCACCGTTGCGGCCCAGGAGGCCGACAATCTCGCCCCGGTGGACCGTGAAACTGACCCGGTCCACCACGGTGCGGTTTCCGTAGCGTTTGACCAGCTCGATCGCCTCAAGCAGCTTGGGAGAATCGGCCATGCCCGTCGTATCCCTGCTCAGCCCACGGCGGACCTCAAGGCCCGGCGTGGATAGACTGTTGAAAACGGTGCCTTCCAGGACGAGTTTTCGTCGCTGTGTGATGAGTCGAGTTCATCCGAACCTCGATCCCGGGCGGGACCCTATCATCGCGCGTATCTCATTCATCATCAGCCAGTTATGTTCACAAGACCCTGAAACCGCATCGTCTCGCCCGGGAGGGACGGCGGCGATGCCAGTGACGAAAAACCATCGCCGGCGGCAGCCCCGAACGAATTGTGGATAACTGGCGAACAACGAACCTACCTGATCCACCGCATCCGGCCGAAGTTCGGGATGGCACCAATGTCCGCCGTCCAGCTTCGGCGGTACCCGCCGGGCCAATAAACGAAAAAAGCCTGCCCGATGAGCTGGTCCTCGGGCACGGTTCCGACCTGGTACTGCTCGCCCAGATGGTACAGGTGCGGGCCGATCTCCCACCAGAGGCGGGAATCCTTGCTCCCGGGGCTGTTGTCTCCCAGCATGAAGTACTCCCGCGCGTCGCCATCGCGGAGCAGGATCGGCCGGCCCTGAGTGCCCCACCCCGGCCACCGGAAAAACACGTTCTGCCTCGGCCGGTAGCTGCCGGTGGGCTGCCCCGGCGGCGAGGCGACCTCGGGCATCGAACTGGAACGATAATACACGTCGCGGTCCAACTCAACGTGATCGAGCCGGCACTGCAGACGGTAGGCGCCGATCTTCACGGCGGACGGCACCGTCTGGTCGGGGCGGTTCTCGGTGTCACGGCTCAACAGCTCGGCCAGGTTCGGAGCGTATTGCTTGTCCGTCGACGCCACGACCTCCCGGCCATCGATGGTCAGCGACACGCGGAAGTCGACGTTCACGAACTCGACCTCGACCGCCCGGCCCAAGGCGAACGGATCGAGCTTGACGGGCCCCGTGCCGAGGGCCACCGGCACCTTGGCGGCCCCCGCGAGGTGGTCGACCTGAACCGTGCCGTCCATTCGGATGCGGGCGGTGAACAGGTCCCGGTCCCGATTCATTTCCAGGACCAACCCACCGTCGCCCGCATCAGGGAACCAGGTGAACGCCAACCGCAGGTCCCCCACCGGCAGTCGCTGTTGGGCCGGGTGTTGGCCATTCTGGGAGTAGTTGTAACCGTAGAAATCGTCGATCGGCTTGCCGGCAAAGTGCAGGTTCAGCACCTGGTCGCTCTCGCACTTGAACCGGATCGTGCGTTGGGAAGTGTCCCAGGCCTCGGCGGCCGCGGCA
>JACQVT010000152.1 GCA_016209665.1 Planctomycetota bacterium
GGGGAGGAAGAGCGCCGGCTTCGAGAATCTGGACGACGGGCGAAGCTTCCGCGGCACAGTCGTACAGCAGGCGGGGCAGGGCCTCGTGGGTGACACGAAGTCTGGCAGATGGGGGATTCATAGCGGCGGCAGTATACCGCTCGCGCCGGTGGGTCTGCCAGCCGGTGGACCGATGGGAGTCGGGGGGGCTTGCAGCGGGACTAGGGTTTGGCTTCGGCAGACGCGCCTTCGGGGGCTGGGGAGGTGGAGCCGCTGGTGGTCTTGGCCTTGTCGGACAGGGGAACCATGAAATCCTTGCCGCACTTGCCGCAGCGGACCCGGCGTCCGCGGACCGTCTCCGGTACCTGGAGGATGCCACGGCACATCAGATTGGGGCAGATAACAGCGATGATCATGTTGGCTTCAGCTCAAAAGACACCCTGGTCAACTCTCCCTTTCCCTCTCATTGATCGGGTGGAGCTGGTCTCTGGATAAGCTAAAAACGTGGGGTGGGCCAAGCCCGCAGGGGGAAGGGACGTCGCTTGACGGGGCCGCTCGGCGGCGGCTCTGCAACTTGTCGTCAAATAACGAGTTGTATCCGATCTGGAGGACGGCGGGTTTGACAATGCCAAACGGCGGTCTACAATGATGTTAGTTCGGCGTTTAGCAGTGAGGCTGCATCATGAGAAGCATCTGTGCAACGAATCATCGTCGTCCCACCCCTCGATCCCGGGTTATCACTGTCTTTGTCAGCCTGACTTTTGGGGCGGGGGCGGTTCGTTGCCAGCAGGGTGTCTGACGGGTGTTCGCCAGCGAGCAAGGAGCCGATGGCGGCGAGGTCGTTCGATCGCCGGCCAAGATCAACTGGACGCTCGGTGTCCACAGGAAGCGTCCGGACGGGTTTCACGAGATATCCTCGCTTATCTCGCTGGTGACCCTCTATGATGAACTGTCCTTCTCGGACGGGGCCGGGCCGGGTCTCGTTCTGGAATGTGACCGATCTGAGGTTCCCACGGATCGCAGCAACCTCGTGTACCGGGCGGCGGAGTTGCTCGCCTCTCGGGCGGGTCGGATCGTTGGTTTGAGATGCCGGCTGGCCAAGCGGATTCCGGTGGGTGGCGGCCTGGGCGGAGGCAGTTCCAACGGGGCGTCAACGTTGATGGCCCTGAACCGACGGTGGGAATTGGGTTGGTCCACAGGGCAGCTCGCTGAACTGGCGGCCGAACTCGGCAGCGACGTGGCGCTGTTCCTGGAGCAGGGCTCGGCGGTGGTCAGCGGGCGGGGCGAGACGGTGCGGCCGACGACGCTCGGATGGCGAGGGTGGATCGTGCTGTTGATTCCCGGGCTGCACGTCTCGACGGCTGGGGTATACCGCAGTTGGCGGGCCGGGCAGCAACAGGCGGGACCGGTTGAGCCGGGGTCGGCCGCGGATGCGGTGGACTGGATGGAGCGGACGTTCAACATGCTCGAGGCACCGGCGATCGAGGCCTGCCCGCAGTTGGGCGCGTTGCAGCGCCACGCGGCCGAGATCGCGCAGCGGCCGGTGCGGATGTCGGGCAGCGGGTCGACGTTATTCACGGCGTTCAACACGCGAGACGAGGCGGATGGTTTCAGCCGGGCTGCCGGCGGGCGGCTGGGTGTCCGGACCGAGGTCGTGCAGCCGGTCGAGCAGGTGGGAGAGCGGACATGAGTGGCTTCACGGGAGGTGACACCATGGAGATCAGCGAGGTTCGGATCAAGCTGGTGACGAACCCAAGCGAACGACTGCGGGCGTTCTGCAGCGTGACGTTCAACGGCGATTTCGTCATCCGGGACCTGAAGATCATCGAGGGCGCGGGGGGAGCGTTCGTGGCCATGCCGTCGCGGAAGCTGGCGGACCGATGCCCTCGGTGCGGCTGCAAGAACCACCTTCGGGCGAGGTTCTGCAACGACTGCGGCGCCCACCTGAAGGAGAACCGGGCGCCCAAGGACGGGCAGGGTCGGGCCAAGCTGCACGCGGACATCGCCCACCCGATCAATGCCGGCTGCCGCGAGCGGATCCAGAACGCCGTCATCCAGGCCTACGAGGCTGAACTCGAGCGCTCCAAGCAGCCGGGCTACAAACCCCAGGCCTTCGAGGACCTCGACGATTACGACCTGGACCTGCCGGAGGTGGGGGAGGTTGCGGCGACTTCGGCTGGGGCCGCGGCACCGGCAGGGCGGCCGAACGGGCGGCAGCATGAGTCCCGCCCAGACGACGAGTTTGGCGACTACAACTCGCTGATCGCCGATCTCAAGCGGGACGCCGCCGACCGGAGGCAGACCTCCGGACAGCCGGCCAAGGCGCCCAGCGACCGTTCGCTGCGCCTACCGCCGTCAGAAGGCGAGACCGCCTTGGGCAAGCCGGCTTACCGGCAGCCACCCAAACCGGCGCCGGATTCGCAGCCCGCCTCGAAGACGGCCGGGCGTCCGGAGTCAAATCGCGGCGACAGCGAACCGGCCCCCACTGGCGAGGACGATGGCTTTGGAGCCGGGCTGGGCTGACAGGCCGTTGCGTGCCCACACCGGCGGGGGGCCATCGCGCGGCCACTCGCTTACGTGGCGGGGGCCTGGCGAAGGGTGATCTCGGCGTCGGTCTTGAAGCCGGCGCGGACCCGGAGGACCTCGATGCGTTCGGAGACCTCCTGGGCCATGCGGCTGTTGGGGAACTCCTGGCGGATCTGGAGGCCGACACCCAGGGCGTCGCGCCACCGGTGTTCGGAGACGGCCAGGCTGAACTGCACGCCGAGATTGAGCAGACGGGCCTTGAACACGCCGCGTGCCGAGTCTTGCAGGTTCTGGGCCTCTTCGCGCGTGAGATACTGATCGAGCTGGGTCAGGATCGAGATGCCCTCGTCGATCTCGTTGCGGGCCACCGCCTGGTTCCACTTGGCGAGCAGTTCCTGTTTGTGGGCCTCACGGCGGCGGTTGAGGTCCTTGGGCAGCTCAAGGATCCGCTCGTGCCGGGGGAACAGCTTGATCAACCGCTCGATCTCCATGCGGGCCCGGTCCCAACGGTGCTCGGTGAGGGTCTTTTCGATGAGGGCGACCGCCTCGGTGATTTTCTCCTCGATGGTCATCACGCGGGCGCTGGCCAACTCCTGCCGCAGGGCCTCGGCTTCCTGCTTGTAGCCGAACCGCCGTTCCATTTCGCTGATGAGGTACGTCGCCGCCTCCCAGTCGCCGCCGTACATCTCCTCGCGGATGGCCTGCCGCAGGGCCTCGCGCTCGGTCTCGCGGTGGGTGATCGAGCGGACGGCGTCGGAAATCTGGGTGCTCTCGGCGGTGATGCGGGCGGCGGTCTCCACGTGCTTGACCGATTCCTGGATCTCCAGCAGCAGGTTGTGGACGCGGTTGATGTTCATCTCGGACTTGGAGATGAGCTGAGTCAGGGCGTTGAGTATGAGGGCGAACACGATGAGGGCCAGGCCCGAGCCGAGGGCGAAGACGCCCGCGGCGCTCGACGACGGGCTGAACAGCGCAATCACGCCGGCCACCAGGAATACGCCGCCGACCGCGCAGCCGGCGACGGTGGCCAGGATCGAGGTCAGCAGGGGTACGCGGTTGCGGGCGGGTATCTCGGACACCGAATCGGCTCCTGGCGGCGGACACTTCATCTAACGGCCACTCCAACTGTAAGTGGCACCCTATGTCCCGTCAATCCGGGTGGAAGGTCCCATCGGGCTTGCCGAGGGGCGAGTTGAACCGCGCGTCGGCCTTTGGGTCAATGGCGAAGCGGGGCGGATGTGCCAACGCCGTGTTACGCGGCTTGGGCGGGTTGCCCGCGGCCTGGATGCTCTCGACCGCCGCCCATCGCCTTTTGGTCGTCGTCTGCCTGCTCCTGTTTGAGTTCCTCGAGGCGCATCAACAAGTGGCGTCGGCGCCGGTCCTTTTCGCGGCCGACGATCCGCAGGAACAGCCCGGCCCCGATCATCGCGATGGCCAGATGCAGCAACACGGCCGTCCTTCCAGGTGGGACTTCGCTCCCCAGCGAGTGGTCCCAGCGGGTTCATCGGCTGGATCGGCACCCGAGTTGACGTTCCCGAAGGAGGTGTCACCGGGAGGGAGGTTCGTGGGCGGGCTGCACGGGGTTTGCGGCGGCCGCGGGATAGATGTAGACCGGCAGGTGATCGCGGGTGACGATGCTGCCCAGGGGGCCTTCGACTTCGACCGACAGGTCGTATCGGCCGGGGGGCGGGTCGGTCTTGACTATCAGGCTGTGCTCGGTGGCGTCCGACGTGACGGGCAGTGCGAGTTCGGCCGTCGTGGCCGACGTCTGCGGCGAGTCGAGCGATCGCAGGGTCGCTCGAACCTTGGCCGACCGCGTCTCGGGCGAGCGGGCGGCCACAACCAGGCGGAAGTAACCGTCCTGCGGCGTGGCCCGTCGCCGCCACAGCAGGGCGGCTGAGACCCGGGCCCCGTCGGCCGAGGGCTCGAACTCCAGCGTTGCGAACTGCGAGGTCTTCTTGCCGAGGGTCATCGCCTTGGGGCGCAGCTCCAGGCGGCCCTTGCGCAGCACGCCGGCGTCGGCATCGCTGACGACCACGTCGAAGCCGGCTCGCGGCCACAGGTCGGGTGCCAGGGGCGGGAACTCCGACAGCGGGATGGCGGCCTCGTAGAGGGTACGGTCTCGCTCGCGGACGATCCGCACGTGCGCATCGGTCGTTCGGCCGACGGGCTGCCCGCGCCGCCCGGCGTACCGCCAGACCAGCGGGCCGTCTGCGCTCAGGACGAGGACGATCTCGTGGTCCTCCTCGCCGAAACCGGCGGTTCGTCGTTCGAGCGTGGGGTCCAGCGCGATCTGCACGCAGTCGCCCTTCCAGAAGTCCGCGTCGTGGTGCGGCTGATGGTGGACGTCGTCGAGGACCTCGGCCGCGATGAGCAGCCGCTGGTCGTCGACGCCCAGCGCCACCCGCGCGCCGAGATCACCCGGCCGGCCGAAGTCGTATCGGCCGCTGCGCCGGAGCCGCACGGGGATCACGGCCCCGTCGTGCTTGTCCTTGTAGCCTTCCAGGCGCTGATAGACCTGAAACTCGTACAGGATCGGCCACGTGAGCAGACCGCGGATCACGTCGCCCGGCCGGATGTCGGCCTTGGCGGCCGGCGAACCGGGCGCCACCTCGGTGACCACGACGCCCTTGCCTTGCAGGTCTTCAAGCACGTACTTGCGTTCGAGGTCCTCGGTGATCTGGGTGTACCTAAAGCCCATGTAGGAGCCGAAATGCAGTCGCCACTCGGGGCGCGACAGATCGTTGACGATCTGCGTCTGGACGCTGACCACGTCGGGGAACCCGTGCTCATCGCTGGTGAGCTTGAAGAATCGCTCTTCCGGCCAGTCGTCGAGGCGGCCGTCGATCGTGACTGTTCCCGCCTGTCCAACGGTGTAGTCCGCATCGCCGCTGGCAGCTTGGGCGACGTTCGGCACGGGCTCGTCGTTGAACGCGAGCGAGATCGGGCCGGCAGGTCGGTTGGCGGGCCAAGGCGGCTGGACGTCGACCGACCCATCCTTGCGGACGTAGACGATTCGTTCGTAGCCCACGCTTCGGGTTCGCGGGTCGTCGACCACGAAATCGAACGGGATACCGCGTCGCGAGCACAGGATGCCCTCCCACATCGCCGCCGCGGAGATGTCGCCGAAGCTGGCCCCGCCGCGCGACCGCTGCTCTCGCTCCATGCCCCACGTGCCTCGCCACCCGAACACGTACCCCGGCGGCAGGGCGATGGCGACCCGGGCGGCCCGGTTCACGTCGGCGAGGGCCCCTCGCGGATGGTCGGCGGCGTGCCGCATCAATTCCTGCATCAGGGTCTTCTGCAGGTCATAGGTCATCGGCGGCCAGCTCCAGAACCAGATGTAGCGCGCGCCCATGTCGTGGCCCTGGAGCAGGGCCGCCCGCCGCAGCTTGGGATCGCCCTCGGGGTACTCGCTGATGCCCCAGTCGCGGCCGAACACCCGGGCCGCCCCCCGCAGGAACGCGTTCAGGCAGTTCACCTGGTCGGTCAGCGTCAGGTCGGCGAGCCCTTCCTGGCCGAAGAGGTCCTCCGGCTCCCAGCCGCAGCCGCGGCGATAGTAGCGCCCCTCGTGCACGACGGCCGGAGCACCGGCGGCCATCTGGTACCACGCCGACCAGTAGTCGGTGTCCCACGAGACGGCCGGTGGTGCCAGCAGATCCAGAGTGCCGGATTCCGCGCCGTTGCCCATCGGCAGCTCGCGATGTCGCAGCGCGTAGTGCGACTGCACTCGCTGGCGCATCGCCTCGGCCACCTGTTCGGGTGCCGACGGGTTGACCGGGATGTCGCCACCCCAGCCGAGCCGCACGCTGGGCTCGTCGATGAACATCCGGCCGGGGATCCAGTTGCTGCGGTAGTAGGTGTCGGGGAACCGCGGCGTCATCCGGCAGAACACCGGCTGCGCCCACAGCCAGCGCAGCGCCTCGCCCTCGGCGGCGAAGTAGTTGACGCCGACGGCGATCATGGCCTCGTACTCTTCGCGGGTGTAGGCGCGGTCCTTGACGTCGTCGCCGGATTTCGTCTGGACCACCGCGGCCTGCGTGCCGCAGATCAGGTCAGTCCGCAACGTCAGCAGCCTGACTGGCTCGAACGTCACCTGCGGCGGCGGCTGGACCGGCCGCGAGCGAACGATCACGTGGCCGAGGAACGCGCCCGCCGTCGCGAAGCCGCCATCGTACCTCGCATCGACCGACGGCCGAGGCAGGAACGATTCGGTGAACTGAATGGGCGGCAGCAAGGCGGAGTTTGTGGCTCCGTCGCGGTATTCGAGCGCTTGGCCGGCCGCATCGCAGTAGATGTACCGCTCGACGTGCCCGATGCCGTCGGGCGAGGTCATGGGCACCCGTTCCGACAGCAGACGGAGGCCGTACTGCCCGTCGTCCCGCATTCGGGCCGACAGCTCCCACCACTGGAGCGCCCGGCCAGTCTCTGGTTGCGTCTCCCCGACGATGATCGCAAGCTCGCTGACCGGCGGCCCCTGGCCCTCGGCGGCGGGCGACACGACGTAGAACGCCTGCTTCGAATGCGGGTTCGCCAGGGCGTCTGCCGAGGCAAAGCGACTGGATGCCAGGATTACCCCGACAGCGACACCGATCAGAACTCGCATCGTACAACCTCCGCCTCCCCGCGCGGCGAGGAGCTGTGGGTAGAAGACATCAGGTGAGCGGATCATGCCTGCCGGACCGGCGATGGTCAACTCCGCGATCCGACATCCCGGCGCAACCAAGCCTGACTGCTGGGCACGCGCAACTTCCTGTCACACATGATGCGGCCCACAGGGATCAGGTCCGGGCCTCGGGCCTGAATCGCGGTTGAGCCCGGCGGAGGCGGCAGCGGCTCGGGGGCGCGGCGTCTGGTGTGTAAGATACCCGCCGGATTCTCCGACTAGTCTGTTGACGCGCTGCGAGGCAGCAGGATGCCGGGGCTTGGAGGATTGGGCGGACATCGTGAGGCAGCACAGCCCCGCCGTCTGGAAGACGGCGTATCGGCTGCTGGGTAACCACGCCGACGCGGCTGACTGCGCGCAGGACACGTTCGTCACGGCGCTGGAGTATGCGAGACGGCGGACGGTGCGGCAGTGGCCGGCGCTGCTCAGGCGGATCGCGACCTGCCGCGCGCTGGATCAGCTTCGCGAGCGCTTCCGGAGGGGGACGCAGGGTGACGTGGCCGGGTGTGAGAATCTGGCCAGCGGCTCACCTGATCCTGTGCAGCACGCCGAGGCGGGAGAACTGGCGGAGCTGTTACGGCGGCTCCTACCGCAGATCCCCGAGAAGCAGGCGGAAGTTTTTGCGCTGCGGCAGTTGGAGGAACTCACGTACGAAGAAATCGCCGGGCAACTCGGCATCGATGTCAACGCGGTGGGTGTATTGCTGCACCGAGCCCGGGGGCGACTAGCGGAGTTACTCGCGGCGGCTGCACCGCAGTGGAACAGCGAGGTGCACGGATGATGCCCAACGCTCCCGTGCCACACGAGCGGCTGCTCGATCGGGCGACGCAGGCCCTGCGCGACATGGCCGTGCCCGACA
>JACQVT010000181.1 GCA_016209665.1 Planctomycetota bacterium
GCAATGGGTGACATCGGCCGTTGCGAACTGATACAGGGAGAGTTGCTGCGCATGAGCCCAGGCGGATTCGAACATGGCACAGTCGCGATGGAGATCGGTTCGTATCTGGCTGACCATGTCCGCCGGCACAAGCTTGGAATCGTCACCGCCGCGGAGACCGGTTTCAGAATCGCGCGGAATCCGGATACTGTCCGTGCCCCCGACGCTGCATTCGTCGCCGCCGCCCGCGTCTCCGCGATTCCCCGACGGGGTTTCTTCGAGGGCGCACCCGATCTGGCCGTCGAGGTCGTCTCACCCGACGACCGCTGGTCCGAAGTGACGGCCAAGGTGACAGGGTGGCTTCAGGCCGGTGCGAAGATGGTCTGGGTCGTCGATCCGCCTAACCGGACCATCGCCGTCTACGCGGCGTCAGCGGACGTCCGAATCCTCCGCGAGCAGGACACGCTCGACGGCGGCGACATCATCCCCGGCTTGCGGATCCCCGTTCGGGACGTCTTCTCCGGCCTCCCGATGCATTGACGCCGCCGTCTGACGATCCGGCCTCCTCACGCTTCATCGCACGCGCCGGTCAAGCCGATCCGGCCGACCTACACTATTTTACGCTATGACTCCGATGGACCGCCACGGAGACCACCGATGAATGACGGCCCGCACGGCAGCCCGGGCACGAGCATCACCAACGAGATCCGATCGCTGGACCCCGAGCGCGACCACCAGCGGATCATGCTGCTGAGCACGCGCTGCGAGTTCCCCTTTGACACCACCCGGGCCCTCGAGTTCGCCCTGTTCCGCACGTTTGCCGTGCCGAGCATCTCCGGCCTGCTCGACCGCACGGGCGAGTTCCAGCGTCGTCCGCAGAAGCGCTACGACGACACCGACATCCTCGTCAGCGAACTGATGGAGTGGGGCTACGACAGCGAGCGCGGCCGGGCCGCCCTGCGGCGGATGAACCAGATTCACGGTCGCTTCAACATCAACAATGCCGACTATCTCTACGTGCTGTCCACGTTCATCTACGAGCCGATCCGCTGGAACGCCCGCTTCGGCTGGCGGCCGTTGGGCGAGAACGAGAAGCTGGCGATGTTCCATTTCTGGCGGGCAGTCGGCCAGAGAATGGGCATCCGCGACGTGCCGGACAGCTTCGAGGCGTTCGAGCAATACAACCTCGCCTACGAGCGCGACCACTGCCGGCCAGCCGCGACCAACCACCGCGTCGGTGCGGCGATCCGCGAGATGATGGCCGGCTGGTTCCCCGCCCCGCTAAGGCCGGTGGTCCGCCGGATGATCTACGCCTTGATGGATGAACCGCTGCTGGAGGCCTTCGGTTTCCCCCGGCCCGCCCGTTTCTGGCGATGGGTCTTGAACGCCGGCATGAAGTCCCGGGCGTTCGTCCTGCGATTCCTGCCCCGCCGCCGAGCCCCCTCCCTCCGCACGGCGATGCGGCAGCGCACCTACCCCGACGGCTACCACGTAGACCGCCTCGGCCCCGAGCCGCCCGGACGGGCTTGAGGCCTTGCAAAGACCACCTGTCGCTCGGTAAGATGATCTCATATCACCGGGGTAACGTCAGGTGGGAGGCGAACCATGAGGCGAACCGGGCAAGCGGCGGCCGCGGGGCTCCTGGCGTGGGTACTGTCCGCCGGTGGCGGTCCGGCCGCCCAAGCCGTCGTCTGGTACGTCAACGCCGCCGCCACCGGCTCCAACACCGGCACGAGCTGGCCCGACGCCTTCACGGACCTCCAGAGTGCTCTCTCTGCCGCCCAGGCCGGTCACGAGATCCGGGTCGCGGCGGGAACCTACAAACCGTCTGTCCGGACAGACTCGGGCGATCCCCGCACCGCGACGTTCTCACTGAGTCGCAGTTTGTTGATCTACGGCGGATTTGCCGGTGGTGCGAACGGCGACCAGCGCGACTGGGAGGCAAACCGCACGATCCTCAGCGGCGACCTCAACGGCGACGACACCGACGGGAACACCGCCGACAACGCCTACCACGTCTTCAGCCTGAGGACCGACGGCGCCAACGTGATTCTGGACGGTCTGACCGTTACCGATGGACGTGCGGATGCGCCCGGTGTCTCCGGCGGCATCTTTGGCGGTGGACTGTACGCAACGGCCGGCGGCCTGACCATCCGGAACTGCACATTCAAGGACAATTTCGCGATAAAGCAAGGCGGCGGCGTGTATTCCAGCCTGCCCGCCGGAGTGCGAATCGAGGACTCGACTTTCGAGGCCAATACCGTCGACAGTGGATCGGCGGATACGACGGAGGGCGGGGCAGTGATGGTCCGCAATGGCGCCCCAGTCATTCAACGCTGCATCTTCCGGGGCAACGCCGCGAAGTTCCGGGGCAGCGATCCCATCCCCTCCGGGGCAGCGATCGAGATCCTCTCCGCCGGCACCCAGATCACCGACTGCTGGTTCGACCAAAACACCTGTGACGGTTTTGGTGGGGCCGTCGGCGCGGAAAGCTCCACCAGGCTCCAACGCTGCACGTTCACCGGCAATCACGCCGTTTTAGGCGGCGGAGGCATTTACGCATCCCGATCGACGACAATCGACGACTGCGACTTCACGGAGAATTCGACGGGGAGCCATTCGGACGGGGGCGGGGCGTTCCTGGCTCTATCCAGCCAGATGATCGTCAAGAACAGTCGATTCCGCCGCAACACCGCCGACAAGGCGGCGGCCGTCCGCCTTTATTTCAATATCGTGACGGTCGTCAACTGCGTCCTGCAGGACAACGTTGCCAGCGATGCGGGCGGGGCGATTCAGAACCGTGGTGGGGTCCTCGAACTCCGCAACTCGGTCCTGACCGGCAACCGGGCCAACTACGGCGCCGCCATCAGTTTCATGAGCGGCAGCTTGGACATGAGCCATTGCCTCTTCGCCGATAATGTCGCGAGCCTCGTCGGTGGCGGACTCCACGGGGGCACCGGCAACACGGACCGAGTCTTCTACGTCGACAACTCCATTCTCTGGGGCAACCGCGATCAGCAGGGTACCGGCGAAACCTCACAGATTCATTTCGAGAGCGGCACGCTCACCGTCGAATACTCCTGCGTGCAGAACTGGACCGGTAGCCTGGGTGGCATCGGCACCATCGGATCGGACCCGTTGTTCGTCCCGGGCGACGCGCTGTACCACATTCGGCGTGACTCTCCCGCCATTGATGCGGCCAGCAACGCCCTCGCGGGCCCGGACCGAGCCGACCTCGATGGCGACGGCAACACCACCGAGCCCACGCCGCTGGACCTCGACGGCGGGCCGCGGTTCATCAATGTCCCCGAGGCCCCGGACGTGGGCGTGGGACCGCCGCCGATCGCCGACATGGGACCCTACGAGTACATCGAGGACTGCAACCGCAACGGCGTATTCGACGCCTGCGAGTTGTCCTGCGGGCTGCCCGCTGGGCCATGCGATGTCGCCGGCTGCGGCAGCGCCTCGGACTGCAACGCCAACGCCACCCCCGATTCCTGCGAAGTCGACACCGATCACGACGGCACGATCGACGATTGCGACGCGGACGACGACGACGACGGCGTGCCGGATATCGCCGACAACTGCCGCACGGTGGTGAACCCCGACCTGGCCGACAGCGACGCAGATGGTGCCGGTGATGCCTGCGACGCTTGCCCCAATACGATCCCCGGCGCCGCCGCCGGTCCCGACGGCTGTCCGCCGCGCATTCCCGGTGACATGGACCGCGACGGCGACGTTGACCAGGAGGATTTCGGGGCGTTCCAGGCGTGCCTCACCGGCCAGTACGTCCCGCAGCCTGACCCCAACTGTCCGCTGGCCCTGCTGGACGCCGACGATGATGTCGACGTGTTCGACTTTGCCATGTTCCGGGCCTGCCACGGGGGCATGAACGTCCCCGCCGGGCCCGACTGTGCCCAATGAGCGGCCCCGCCGCCGAGCCTCCGGAATCGGTGGCCGACTACCCGCATGGCCACTATCCTTAAGGCGGAGAGGGCTCAGGATCGTCGACTCCCTTCAACCCGGAAGGAGCATGCATCATGTCGGAGGGAAAGTTCCGCCAACATCGGCTGATCGTGCCTGCGCTCGCCGCCCTGGCTCTCGGGACTGCCCCTGCATTGGCCTCGTTTCACCTCATGGAGATCGAGCAGGTCATCGGCGGGGTCAACGGCGACACCACCAAACAAGCGATCCAGTTGCGGATGCGGTCGCTGGGGCAGAATCTGGTCAGCGGCAGTCGCCTCGTCGCTTACGACGCCACCGGGGCCAATCCCGTCACGCTGATCACTTTCCCTTCCAATGTCGCCAGCGGCGCTTCCGGTGCCCGCATCCTCGTGACCAGCGCC
>JACQVT010000183.1 GCA_016209665.1 Planctomycetota bacterium
CGCGGGGGGCGTGGATGACCTCGGCCTCGTGCAGCACGTGGGGGGCGACCAGCCCGGCCCGGGCCATCTGCCGGAGCTGCCGACGCTGGACGCGGGCGTAAGCCAGGGCGGCGTTGCCGTTCGGGTCCTCCTTCAGCACCGCCGCCGACCGCTGGTGCGCGAGCACGTCGATCATCCGTTCCAGCGATTCCGCCCGGTATTCCCGCATCAGTTGATCCGACAAATGCCATCGCGACAGGTTCGACCAGCCGGTCATGGCCCGCAGCCACGACCGCCGGCTGACGAAATGGTTCATCCGGTAGAACAACTGCCAGTTGAGCGCGAACGGCAGGAACGTGTCGGTCAGGCGGGCGGACAGGCTGGCCTCGTGCTCGGCGAAGACCTCGTCCATGATGCCGCGGAGCACCTGCCAATAATGGGGTCCGATCGAGGTGTCGGCCCGCAATTCCCAGTACAGGTGGCCGAACGACATCGTCGTGCGGGTCACGGTCATCTGCCGGGGAAGAAACTTGCAGTGGGCGACGGTATCGGCGGCCAGGTGCGACAGGTAGCCGAGGGCGAACGCCCGGCCGGCGTCGCTGCGGGCGTCGTCGAGGATGGCGAAACCGGTCTGCCAGTGGTGGCAGAACTGCCGGACGCGGCTGAGGCGCTTGGCGACGACGACGTCGGCGGCGACGTTGCCGAAGATGTAGTGCCGGCGGTACGAGGCCAGGATGGCGGCCACGCCCGCGGGCAGCAGTTCGAGCCCGGCGAGCAGATCGCTGGCCAGCTTCACGTGCGTCGCCGGCCCCCAGGCCCAGGCGTCCGCCGACAGCACCGCAACCACAACGATCGAAATCCCCAGAACCTTGCGAAGACTCAGCACGGCCCTTCGTGTCTCCTGAAACGGGCGGCAATCTCCGGCATTATAGCGTATCCGCGGAGCCGGAACCAACCGCGCCTCGCGGCGCTCAGAGCCCCGAGCGCAAGCGAGCGGGTTGCCGCGGACACATCGGGCCTCGAGGATACCGGGGCAGCCCGTCGCTTGCGCTGCGGGCTCTGAAAGTGTCGGTCCGTCCGCGGCCTCAGGAAAGGTCCGGTTGACATTTGGGGGGTCGAGGGGTCTAATCAGCTTTGCCGTCATCGGGGCGGCCTTCGTGGGGATGGCAGGAGCGTTCTGGATGGTCGACGAGCAGCAACCGAAACTGAGGATTCGCCGACAGGGCAAGGTCAACGTCGTCGAACTGGAGGACCGCAAGATCCTGGAGGAACTCCTGATCGCCCAGCTTGGCGAGCAGTTGGGTTCGCTGGTCGACGCGGAGGCGGAGCCCCGGCTGGTGCTGGACTTCAAGAAGGTCGAGCACCTGTCCAGCGCCGCTCTGGGCATCCTGATCACGCTCGACAAGCAGGTGAAGGGGCGGCGGGGCAAGCTGGCCCTGGCCAACATTCAGCCGCAGATTTACGAGGTCTTCAAGATCACCCGACTGAACAAGCTGTTCAGCATCCAGGACACGGCCGACGCGGCCGTGCAGGCCTTGGCCTGACCCCACGGTCCGGCGGGCGGGGCCGATCGGGCGGTCGGCTCCGCTCGGTTGTGCGAGCGTTCGTCGCAGGTATTCTCAGCCTCTTCCCATGCCAGTGGTACCGTTCGATCAAGCCCTGCCCCATCGGATCGTGATCGCCAGCGATCTGCACGCCGCCCGCCAGGTCGAAGAGCAGGTGCTGCGGCTGACCGAGGCCAAGGGCTACAGCAAGGAGTGTGCGTTCGCGATCCGGCTGTCGCTGGAGGAGGCGCTGGTCAACGCCCATCGGCACGGCAACCGGTGTGACGCCGCCAAGAAGATCACCGTCAGCTTCCGGATCGACCGGCGGCGGGCGGTGATCCGGGTCAGTGACGAGGGATCGGGGTTCGATCCCTGCTGCGTGCCCGACCCGACCTGTCCGGAGCGGATCTGCCTGCCCAACGGGCGGGGGATCATGCTGATGCGGTCGTATCTGGACGAGGTCACGTACAGCCCGCGCGGCAACGAGGTCCAACTGGTGAAGGAGAGGTGCTGAATGGCCGGCACGCCGGACCCCCTTCCTTTGACCGATTTCCAGATGGCCGTCGAGCAGAAGGGCGAGGCCGCGGTGGTCAGGCTGACCGGGGCCGTCCACATGGAAGTCTGCGATCAACTCCAGAAGGAGTTGCTCCGCCTCGTCGACCGGCCCACGCGCACCCTGATTCTCGACATGTCGCAGTTGACCTTCATCTGCTCGCTGGGGCTGGGGGCCCTGGTGGCCGCCTACGTGCGGTCGCGGCGGCAGAAGGGTGCGGTGCGCGTGGTCTCGCCCGACCCGGCCATCCGGGCCATGCTCGAGGTGACCAAGCTCGTCCAGATCTTCCCGCCTTACGAATCCGTCGACACCGCCCTCGCCGGGCCGTGACAGCGGAAGACGTGACGCCGGAAGTAGCGTCCGGCGCCTCGCCGGACGTTTTTCCGCGGCGAACAGCCTGTCACCCCCGACGGCCGGCGGGGCGCCGGCCGCGGCAACGAAAAAGGGATCGGTCCTCCCGGGGGAAGACCGATCCCTGTGGTTTGTTCACCGGGGGCGTTCACGACCCGGACTTACGGACTTGTGGGGCCGGCTTGAAGCCGGTCCATTGGACCGGCAAGATGCCGGTCCCACACAGAGCGACTTACTGGCCGCAGTTCGGCGTGGCCGGCACGCCCGCGCCGCTGGCGCACTCGTTGAACTTGGCCAGGTCGTTCACGTCGATGACGTTGTTGAACACGCGGTCGAAGCACCCGCACTCGGTCGGATACGTGCCGACAATCGTCAGGCAGCGCTGGAACATGGCGTAGTCGTCCATGTCCACGTCGCCGTCGCCGCCGGGCGGATGCTGGTCGGCGAAGACCAGCCCGCACTGCGGCAGGCCGTAGAGCCTCAACTTCATGGTGATCGGCTTCGTCAGATCGATCAGCGCGTTCTGCAACGGCATGGTCGGCATGGCCGGAACGGCCGAAGGATCGTAGACACTGGTCAACCGCACCCAGCGCTTGGCCTGGTTGTCGAGGAACTGGAACTGGACGTGCAGCGACTGCGAGCCCTCGGCCGCGTAACTGCCGTCGACGGCCGAGAGGTTCGGGTAGATCAGCAGGTTGGTATCCGTGCTCCCGGAGGCACGGGGTGCGCGGAACAGTGCCGGGCCACCTGGGGTCAAGCCCTCAAACCCGGTGATCAGCACGTCGCCGTTCTTGACCTCGTCGATGTAGAGGTCATAGCGGCCGGTGTTGGTGGTGTCGTCAATGGTGATATTGAGCGACTCCAACGTGCCCCACGCGCCGGCCACGGTGCCGTTGCCGGTGAAGCCGGTGACGGGGTCGGGGTCCGTCATGGGCGCCCAGCGGAAGGTCACGGTCTGCCAGCCGGGGTCGGTTTCGAGCAGCTTTCCGACCGGCTCGCCGCCGGTGCCCTTGGCGGAAGCACCCACCCATTCAATGAACCCGCTGATGCCGCCGTCGCCGCCGATGACGCACCCGCTGGTGCATCCCGTCTCGCGAATGCCGAGGGCGATCTTGACCTGGGCGTTCTTGCCTTTGCCGACCATGGGGCCGACGACACCCGGGCACTGGCAGCTTTCGAGGCCGTTGAGCGTCTGGCTGGCCGTCAAGGTGGTGCCGGCCACCAGGGGCTGGTTGCCTGCCGCCACCGGATCCGTGTCGACCATCACGTCGATCTGCGTGGGATGGCCGGGGGCCAGATCCACGTCTGCGATGACGCTGTTATCGGCGCGAACCTTCACGTTGGTCGCATTGCCATCGATGTCGCTGACGGTCACCATGGGGCCGCCTTCCTCGAGTGGACTCGATGAGGTCGGCTTGATGTTGACCGGCGGCACGTCCGTGCACAGAACGGGCTTGGGCCCGCCGATCAGCCGGATGTTGTCGACCTTCATGCCCACGTACCCCGCCGGGGTGGCGGTCTTGTTGGCGGTATGACCCGAATCGGTGATGTGCGTCGAGAAGGCGATGAGCAGGCTGTCGCCGGCATTGGCCGGGAACGTGGCCACGTAGACCTGCTGGGGGTCCTGGCCGACGCCGTCCCGCTGCGGGGTCAGGCAGATGTAGTTGCCGATGGGTGAGGCGATGGCCGGGATAACGCCCGCCGACGCTTCGCGGTGAGCGCCGTTGACGATCACGCCCACCTGGTACTGCCGGTAGAAGTCGGGGTCCATGTTCGCGGGCTCGTCGATGAGCATGTCGAGGATCAGGTGGTACTCACCCGTGGCGGGAATGATGTGGTCATACCGGACATAGGCGCCGTTGGTCCAGCCGTGGTCGGTGATATTGACGCACTTGCTGCCATTGGGCATGGTGGTCCTGTCCTGATTCGGGATCAGGACGTCGGTGTAAGAGTTGTAGGCGATGTCGTACCACGCCCCGGACACCCCGGGGGAGGGATGATCGTAGCGGAGCACCGGACCCTCGAAGTCCTCAATGACGCCCGCGGCACCCACGGTACGCCCGCCGGTAGTGGGTACGCAGCCCTCGATCCCGAGCAGCGTCTGGGTGGCCCGGATAATGTTGCCCTGGACCAGGGGGTTGGCGGAGACATCAACGCTGACCAGCGTGTTCCCGCCGGGGTCCTCGTTCCTGCCAATCTCGCCGATAAGCGTGGGGGGATTACCCGCGGCGAATGCATAGACAATCACCGCCTGGGCGGTGGGGTCCACATTGTTCACGAGAACGGTGGTGCGCCCGGTGTCAACCATGCCCACGACGCTCACGCCCGCGATCTGAAC
>JACQVT010000200.1 GCA_016209665.1 Planctomycetota bacterium
GCTTCCAGCCGATCGGTTTTCAGGGTTTTAGGATGCACAGTAAGCAGGAACGCAGAACGAGTCATGTACCAGCACGAAGCGCAAGCGAGTGCTCCTCGCGAAGTTCGCCCCGACCGACGGGCACTCGCTTGCGCTTCGTGCTGGTTAAATCGCACCGGTTCAAACGATTCATTCTGCGTTCCTACTTAGCCTGCCCCCATCCGATAGTCCCCGGGTTGAAGCGCCGCCCGCTCACGGCGGCGGGAGCGCATCGTCGCACGCGGCATCAGCGGGCACCGACGGGCCGCTGGCACAAGCGGCGAACGAGACCAGGTCGGTCAGATCGATGTCCGTCTCGCTGTCCGAGTTCAGGCATCGACACGCTTCAGCGTCGTACGCGCCGCTCGGGTCGCCATCACCCGTGTAGCACCGCTGGTAGGCCGCGAAATCGTTCCCGTCCACGTCGTGGTCGCCGTCAACGTCGAACCGCGGCTCGTTGCACGCCGGTGCCCCCGGCGGCGTGACGTCCGCCCAACTGGTCCCGTTGCGCAGCTCGTCGACCACCGTGACCGTCGGGGCCACGTCGACCTGCCGCAGGAAAAAACTCTGGATCTGCAGTTGGCTGATGTCGGACCCCGTGCTGGTCAGCGGGGCCACGGGCGGGTCCGCTGCCCCGAACGTCCCGGGGTCGGGCTTGATCCAGATCTTCGCCACGTCATCGTTCATGGGATCGGGGTCGACCGTCTTGTTGAACTCGTAGGCAGCCACCACGAAGATCGTCTCCCCGACCGCGAAGTCCCGGGTCTCATCCCAGGCGATCGTCGAAGGGAAGGCCGCGACGTTGTCCGTGCGGACGCCGAGCTGGAACCGCGCCGGATCGAGCAGGCTGGTCCGCATCTGCAGCCGGGCGCAGGCCCGGGTCACCCCCTGCGTCGCCGTCGGCGCCGAGTTGTTGAAACCGGCGAAGAATATGCCCGTCTCCGCCGTCGACAGCCCCGCCATGTCCGTCACCTTGAAGACCAGCGAGTAGTAGAGCGTACCGGTGGAAAAGTTGCCCGTCCCGCCCGGGCTGATCCGGTCCACCACGCCGTTGCTGGTGTTCGCGCCCGAGAGGAGCACGCTGTTACCCGCAGGCGCGGCCAGGCCGGCAACCGCGAGGTTCTCCGTCCCGATGGTGGTGTCATTGCCGGAGGAGCCCTTGCCCCACGGCTGGCTCAGAATGGGGTTGATCTGTCCCCCCAGGTTGGCGCCCTGGGTATAGTCGAAACCATCATAAACCAACAACTCGGCGCCGGCGTGAGACGCGACGGCCAGCGCCGTCAACACGACGATCCACCGAATCATCCCATTCCTCCCCTCGTGGTTCCGCTCGGCGGGAAAACGGCCACGCTTCACGCACGACGCCGCCGCGGAAGCAGCAACATCCCCAGGCTGAGCAGGCCGATGACCGAGGGCTCCGGCGTGACGTCCGCCCATTCCAGGCCTATCCGCAGCTCGTCGAAGTGCATGGTCTCGGCCGCTCCCACGGTGCTGGCGTTGTTCCGGAGGAAGAAGCTCGCGGCACCTCCCTGGTCGGCCCGCAGGGCCTCGCTTGCAGCGTTGACGGCCGCTACCGAGACGGTTTCAGCCGGCGCCACGGCAGCCCCCAGGTCGCCCGGGCTCGGGTTCACCCACAGCTTGACGAGATCGTTGTTAGTGCCATCGATCCAGGTGTAGGAGGCAACCACGAAAGCGGTGGCTCCCGGATCCAGGTCCAGAGCCCCCCCCGTGGCGAACACCCGGTCGGTGTTGACCGTCGTTGCCCCGGTGCCCACGTTCCAGTGCAAGCCGTCGGCGCTCTGCCTGATCAGCAGAAGCGCCCCACCCGTGCTGGGAACCGCCGTGTTGCTCGAGGGTCTGTTGTTGAATCCACCCAGCAATAATCCGGACAGAAAGGAGGCGGGGGCCAGCGTGCTGATGCCGTCTACATGGATGAAGCCCGACCAGTAAAGCGTGCCAGCGGAGGGCGCGGTCGGGATATCGATTCGGTCCGCGTCGTTCGCGGTGGTGGTCGCCGGCCGACCAATCATGGCCACGCGATTGCCCACTGCTGGGGGCATGCCGAACGCCGCGCTGTCCAGGCTCCCGCTTGCGATAGTCGGCGAGACCGTGGTCCCTCCATGCTTCCAGGTCAGCCCGTACTGGACGTTCACCTGGTCATCCAGCGACGCCCCGGCCGGGTACTCGAACCCATCGTAAAGAAGCGGACCCGCCCATGCCGGGGCGGCCAACAGCAACGTCAACGCGCCCAACGCCAATCTCGTTTTCATCTTCTCCTCCTTTTCTCTGAAATGGCCAACGACGGGGAGATGCCGCACCCTCCACGGCATACCTCCATCTGTCAAACACCCAATTCGCGATCCGGCCGGCCAGCAATCACGCGCCCGCTCAGCGCATCGGGTTCCGCCGCTGCCCCGACCAGCTCACCAACCTGCGTAGTTGCTCAGCCCCCACCTGGCGATCACCCGGAACGCCTTCACCGATTCCGCGTGCCCGTCGCCGTAGACCGTGTTCTTCCACGAATCGACGAGCCCCTTGGTATCGGTCACGTTGGGCTGCAAGCCCTGTCCTCGGCCGTGGAAAAAGTACCATCCGGCCGCCATCTGACGCGATTGATCGGTCGACAGAGCAAAACGGTAGCAGTCCCGCTGTTCCACCTTGGTGATGTACTCGTCCTTGTTCGTACCATCGTCATCCAGGTCGAGGAATCGCGAGGCCTGATCGGGATGCGGATTCGCCACCCACCAGTACAGAATCCGGCCCTCGTTGGCGGCATCGGGATAGTTCAACTCGAAGTTCTTGACGGTCCACGGCCGGATTTCGTTGCTCGGACAGTAGTAAATCTGGGCCTCCTTGGAGGTCATCCGCGTCAGCAGCCGCCGGGTCGCCTTGGGGATCCGTTCGATCGCGTCATACTGGCAGGACGGGAACCAGCCCTTGGTTTCATGCGCGTACATGAACGCCGCCTTGCCCTGCTGCTCCAGGAAACCGAGGCACACGGTGCTGTGGGCCTGCTTCCGGGCCGTCGTCAGCGACGGGATGAGGATCGCGACCAGCAGCGCGATGATCGCCACCACGACGAGAACCTCGATCAGCGTGAAGCCCCCCGCCCCAACTCGCGCCTCAGCGAATCCCAGACACCTTGGGGGGCGGGCATCCTGCCCGCCTTCTTCGGGCCCGACGCGCGCACCAGCGCACCAACGATGCTTCGGAGCGCGGCCTCGCCGCGACAAGTCCCGCCCATGGGGGGCGTCTTGCCAAGCCGCCTCGGGTTCAACCTGCGCACGCGCGAACGGCAGATTCGTCTCAGTTCGCATGTCTCTTCTCAGCTCCTGACCATGAGCCGCAGACATGTGGCCGGCAGCGCATCCGTCGCTGCCCGGAGTGATCCTAGCACAGCCGGCCTCCACCTGCAAGCAAAAAAACATCACTTCCTGATAAAAAAGAATCGCAGCGTGATTGGACTGATTTCATCCGGGAGGCGATAGGTAACAGTACATAACTCATTTATCTAAAATGCCTTACAGGATCAGATGGGCCATGCCTGCCAGCAGTCCGGCCACCGTACTATCGCCTCCACTTGAGATCTAACTAACGTATTGACAATGTGATACAACGATCTTATGAAATCGGTTGCCCTCCGATCACGCTGCGATTAGAATGGGGTCATGGGTCTCGACCGCGATCCGCCTGTGATCAGGAAAGGTGTCCACGATTCCGCCTCGGCGCGGGCCACCGCCTTTCTTCACCAGCGGATCGCCGAGGCCCTGCGTTCCCGAATGAGCAGCGGCGTTTTCGCGGGCGGCTCCAAGCTGCCGAGCCTCAAAGAGATCGCGGCCGAGTTCGACGTGAGCACCATGACCGTTCGGCGGGCCATCGCCACGCTGGAACGCGAGGGACACATCCATCGACTGCCCCGCGTGGGTGTGTTCATGCGGCCCGACGGCCCCGGACGGCGCATGAACTCCGCCACGCTGGCGTTCGTCGCCACGGGCCTGGAAAGCCCGTTCCAGATGGCCGTCGCCAATAGCACTCAACGAACGTGCCAGCGCCACGGGGGAGCGATTCTCGTCCTCGACGGCCACCTGGATGCCGAACTCGAAATGTCCCACATCACCCGGCTGCCGAGTTCCGGCGTGGCCGGGGCGGTCATCCTGCCGCCGTTCCGCCATCCCAAGGCGGTCCAGGCCCTGCAGCACTTGAACGCGACGGGCTTTCCGATGGTGGTCCTGGATATGACGCTCCCGGGCGTCCATGCCGATTTCGTGGCCTCCGACCACGAGGCCGGAGCCTACCGCGCCACGGCTCATTTCCTCGAGCGTGGTCACTCGGGCGTGTTCTTCCTCACGTTGACTCCGTACTCCTCGTCGGTCCTCGCCCGCGTTCAGGGCTACGAGCGGGCGTTGCTCGAGTACGGCAAGTCGCCCTTGCCCGAGTGGAAGGTCTGGATCGATCTCGACGAACACGTCGCCGGCTTCGAGCGAGGCCGCAAGTGGTGGGGCAGCTACAAGGCCATTCTGCCCGTGCTGAAAGGCCGTCGGCTTCCGCTGGCGGTCCTGGCCATCGATGCCTACGCCGGATGGGGGGTCTACGAGGCCTGCCGTGAACTCAACCTTCGCATTCCCGAGGATGTCTCGGTCGTCGCATTCGACGAGACCGAGATCGCACACACCATGCGGCCGCCGATGACCGTCGTCGCCCAGCGCTGCGACGAACTCGGCCGGTCGGCGGTCGAGTTGCTGAGGCGCCGGCTCGAGACCGGCCGCGTCGAGGCCGGGCCCCGCAAGACGCTCACCCAGGTCGTCGTCGACGTCGATCTCATCGAGCGGGAATCGGTCGCCAACCTCGCGAAGGCCTCCGCAACGCGCTGAGCGGCAACACCGACTGAACCATCCGGCCCTCCCTGATTGAACCAGCACGAAGCGCAAGCGAGTGCCCATCCCCCCCCGGCGCGATCGAACCAGCACGAAGCGCAAGCGAGTGCCCATCCCCCGGCGCGATCGAACCAGCACGAAGCGCAAGCGCCATGAGCACTCGCTTGCGCTTCGTGCTGGTAGGCGGCTCGTTCCGCGTTCCCAGTTGAATCTGGGCGTCGCCGCGCACGGCGCCAGGGTCTGGTTCACTGCGCGGCGGGCTGAGAGGCCGGCGGCAAGACGCGCAGCGCGCGGTAGACGTGCACGTCGTGCGCGGCGAACGTGTCCTCGAAGGTCCCGTCCCGCGCTTGCAGCGTGCGGTTCTCGTGCAGCACCGCCACCTCCCCGTCCTGCAAGCCCGAGAAGCGCACCTTCACCGTGTCGCCCTCGCGAGCGGCGGCGAAGATGTACAGGTACACGCCCACCTCTTTCCACCGGGCCTCGATCTGCGGCGCCCCCGTGAACGCCAGCGGGTAGGCCGAATCGGGCGCGATCAGAACGGGGTACAGCTCGCTGAGCGGCTTGACCTCCGCCAGCAGCGGCCGCAGCACCGCCCGCCAGAACGTCCAGTTCCACCCCAGCTCCGCATCCCGACCCGTGAGGGCCACCGTCATGCCGAAGAACGACACGCTGTCGGCACCGTTGATGATGGCCTGATACAGCATGTAACGCTCCTGGCGAAACGTCGGGAACATCAGGCGGTTTCGCGGGTTGTGGGCCGGGTTCACGCCGCTCCAGCAACCTTGCAGGACCATGAACACCATCTTCCGCCCTTCGGCCAGGGCCACCATGCGCCGCGTGTAGTCGCCGACCATGCTCAGGTCCTTGTTGGCCTCCAGCGAGTGCTTCCCCGGCGGCTCGCTGACCGGGTAGACGTCGGTGCTCAACACGTCGCAGGCCACGTTGTACGGACGAAGGGTCTCCAGTGTCCCCCGCGGTGCGTGGCAGAACCAGACCGGGTGGTTCGGGTCCGCTCGGCGGATGAGTTCATAGGCCTCCCGCAGCGGCTCGACCGGGATCTTGCCCCACTCCGGCTCGTCGGCGCTTTTCCAGAACAGCACCCCGGGATGGCTCCGGTACCGTTCGATGAACCGGGTGAGTCGGGCCCGGGCGCCGGGGTCTCGGAAGTCCACGAGTTCGTGCAGGAACGGCCACACGTACACCCCGCGCTGCGAGGCTGCGTCCAAGTACTTCGAGAACGCCTCGATCGCGGCATCGTTCCAGTTCTCGCCCGGGGCGTCCCCCCGCACCACACGCATGCCCCCCGCCGCCATCTCCGCCCAGCCGTCGCCACCCTCCGGCGTCTTGAAGTCCAGCGGCGGCCCCGGCGCGAAACCAATGAAGAAGAACGGCTGCCCGTCGACCATCAGGCGACCGTTCGGTGTGATCTCGACCCGCGCCCCAGTCCGCGGCGGCGCGCTCAGACTCACCGCCGCGCCGGCGAGAAGTCCCGCCAAAGCCGCTCCCCCGATGGCAGCTCTCTTTACGACCGCCCAGCACACGTGACACCTCCCATGCCCACTGCCCGCTTCAGCCGAGCCGGCCTCCGCGGCGTCCCTGTACCTGCTCACATCCGGTGGACCCATATATAGCCCGCCATCCCCGCAACGCCAAGCGTCCAGCCGGAGCAGAAGCACATGCCGTGTGGCAACAAATCCAGGTGTGCCATCGAACCCACCCTCAGCAGGATCAGCCGAGGCCAGATGGGCGACGGTCATGATCCTGGACGCAGCCCACCGGGACGACAGGCCCAGATGGACCTCGGAAAGGGCAAAGGTACTTCCCGCGAGCGGGTAGAGCCGTGCCAATCAAAGACTGATTTCAGCCTCACTTTTTCTATCGGCTTCCCTGTTTTTGCTTGTCAAACGATAGACGGCCGGGTATATTCAGCGTCGGAGCAGTCCCCCAGTAGCCCAATGTGGGAGGACGCAACCCAGGCGCTGAGGACCTGCGTGAAACGCTGTTCAACTGGAGAGAAGCGGGTCACTCACGTACAACTGGGCACGACCGTGGAAGGCGAGGGAGTTTTTGCGGGATAGTGTGTCATACGATTGCCACAGAATGTGACGAGCAGATGCTTCGGTCGGACACGTTCTCGCCTCCCAATCGGATTTGGATCGGTGGCAATCCTTGGAACGCGGGCGCACTTTCTTGGAGGAGAAGAAAACCATGAGCAGTTGTCATCACGCGGCAAAATGGGTCTGGGTGGCGGCGGCGGTTGGTGCGCTGTCCTCCGGGACGGCTTTCGGCCTGGTCTTGAGCTACGAGATGGACGTCGCCCCGGACGACGCATCCCTCGGTGCGGCGGCCATGACCCGGGTCGGCGGCGGGTTCGGCGATCCGGCGTATGATTTCGACGACAGCAACCCGCTCGGCTTCAGTGGGCCCGCCGGCCTGTACAGCGCCGGTCACAGTCTGGATGGTCCCGGCACCGCTCGCTTCCTGGACACGGACAACTCAACCACCGCCAACCACGCCGCGGCGGGCTTCTACAAGACCGGGCTGGGGCAATCGTTTACCATCGACATGAAAGTCAAGGCCAACTGGAGCGTGAACGGTGACAACGTCACCGGCGGCACGGACGGGACGGCCGGAAAGCGGTCGATGGGCATCCACACCGGGAACACCGAGTCGATCCCCAATGGTCCGGGGTGCAGCCTTCGCCTGTCCTCCAACAATTTCATCGACTTTCAGGGGTGGAGCGGCTCCGCCGAACAGAGAACCCGAGTCACGGTGCCCAATTTCTCAAGCTGGCGGACGCTTCGCCTCTCGGTCGACGGCACCACCACGAAGACCATCAAGGTCTACGACTTGGACGACGACACCGATCCCGGCGCCGGCGCGTCGTACGCGCTTCTCGGCACGGTGGACCTGACGCTCATCAACAAGCCGGCGGTCTCGGCCCTTCTGGGCGGAGCGTCTAGCGGCGGCGGGCTGCAGCTCAACAGCATCGACGCCAACCCGAGGCGGACGCTCTACTCAGACTTCTCGCTGGACTGGCTGCGGATCCAGACCGATGTCGCCCTGGGCGCCACCGACGCCGTCATCCCGGAGCCGGCCACGGTGGCCTTCGTGTTGCTGGGAGCGATCGGTCTGCGACGGCGGGCCGGACGAGGCTGATGGCCGGCGGCCGAGCCGCGATGATTCATCAGCACGGACGGACTACAATACCCACGACTGGCGGGCCGTATCCCCAAACTCAGGGTGGCACATGCAGACCCGACAGCCTTGGGAACTGCCGGCGATTCTGGTTGCGCTCATGGTCGCTCTCGTCGCTCGCGGCACCCGGGCCGGCGATCTGAGCGGTACGGTGCGAAGACAGGACGGGTCCGTCATCCCCGCCGCCCGGGTTACCCTGTTCCTGCCCGATCTGTCGTTCTTCCGGGAAGCCCGAACGGACGCGGGCGGCGGCTACGCCTTCGCGGCCGTACCCGCCGGAACCTACCGACTCGCCTGCTCCGCATTGAACCTCGAGTACCAGGAGGTGGGGATCGGCGTCGGCTCCGGCGGGGCGTCCAATGACTTCTCGCTCGGCCCGGAGAGCCACGTCGGCCGATGGTCCATCGTCGGCAACACCGCGCCGGAGTTCTTCGACGCGACCGACATCGGCATCCTCCGGCGGGACGGCAAGATCTTCTACTGCCACGACACCGTCGACCCCATCCTGTTCGACCCCGTCACGGGGCAGAAGTCGTTCTCCGCCGGGTCCTCGTCGGAGCAAGGCTGTATGTCCGGCAGCCTGCTCGCCGACGGTCGGATCCTCATGGTCGGCGGACAGGAGGGCGCGGATCCGGGCTCGTTCCGCAACGCCGTCCCCTGGGTCAAGACCTACGCCGCCGAGACCGACTCCTGGCAGTGGCTGCCCCCGCTCCAACTGAGTATCGGCCGGTGGTATCCGGGGCTGGCCCGTCTGGCCGACGGCTCGTTCCTCGCCATGGGCGGGGGCACCCGGCCCAACGCCGCCCGCACCGCCACCTGCGAGCGGTTCGACTTGAGTTCGCAGACCTGGAACTACACCGGCTCGATGCTCAACCCCTGCGAGTTCCCGCCGTCGGCACTGCTGTTCACCGGCGAAGTGCTCGCCACCTGGTCGCCGCCCCAACTCTACAACCCAGCGTCCGGTGAGTGGCGGGCGACGGGTAACTTCGTCCAGTCGCTCCGCGGCTGGCCGGACCATTCGGATCATTCGCTGGTCGTGCTCTCCGACAGCCGCGCGCTGGCGGTTGGCATCCGCCGCGGCGTGGATCCCGGCCACAACAACTTCATGGGCGAAACCTACGACCCCCTCTCGGGGACCTGGACGCCGACCAGCAACCCCGGGCTGCTGCGCTTCCAGACCGAGGTCGTGCAGCTCCCCGACGGCCGCGTGCTGGCGGCCGGAGGCGAGAGCGCCATCAGTCCCCCGCCGGCGCCGAACGCCCTCGGCATCGTCAAGTGGACCGACCTGTACGACCCCGCCCTGAACACTTGGCGTCGCATGGCGGACATGAGCTGGTTCCGCGAGTACCACGCGGTCACGCTTCTCGTGCCCGACGGCCGGGTCCTCACCACCGGCGGCACGCGGATCAAGTTCCAGTACGGCCCCACCAGCGCGGACATCGAAGCCTTCGAGCCGCCCTACCTGTTCCGCGGCGTGCGACCCGCGGTCTCGGCGTTGTCGTCCACCGTCCCGGTCCGGGGCCAGGAACTCTCGTTCCAGGTCTCGCCGCTCCTGGGCGTCACGAATGTTGTGCTGATGGGTACCGGTTCGCACACGCACTGGACGGACGGCGTCATTCCCCGGCGGCTGGTGCTGCCGGTCCTCCAGGACGGCAGCCTCGTGCGGGTCACGCTTCCCTCCGATCCGACCGTCATTCCCCTCGGCTATTACATGCTGTTCGCGATGGTCGACGACATCCCCTCCGTCGCCCGGATCATCCGGGTCGACGCGGCGAGTGCCCCGGTGGTCGGCGACCTCGATTTCGACCGCGACGTGGACGGAGCCGACGTGGCCATCTTCGCGGACTGTCTGAGCGGCCCTGAGACGCCGATCCCGCCCGGCTGCGACATCGCCGATCTCGACCACGATTTCGACGTGGACCTGTCGGACTTCGGCATCCTGCAGGGATGCCTGGGCGGCCCCTCAGCCCCCAGCGGCTGCGTCGGCCCGGAGGGATAGGGAGGTGCCAACGCGTACCCTCCCCATGCCGCGCATCCTGGCCAACGAGAACTTCCCTGGACGCATGATCCGTGTGGACCGAATCCGTCTGCTGTTCGCTGGCAGGTGAAGTCGGGGTTGCGGCGGGCCTGACTCGACACTACTATCGCAGTTGTGGCGGCGTGGGGGGCCGCCAGCGCTCTCTCGAGAGACACTCGATGCTCCGCATTCGCCGGGAAGCTGCCCCGGAAACGCTGCAGGACTTCGATCTTGCTGCTGACGAGAAGTATTGGGAAGGCTTCGATCTCTTGCGCGCGGGCGCCCGGGGCGGGGGAATCTATCTTCTGGGATATACCGCCGAGATGATCCTCAAATACGCCAGCTTCCGAACGCAGGGGCACCGTCCGGGAACGGCGGTGCTCGGCCTGTTCGGTCCGGCGAAGAAGTGGATGGGAAACAGGCGCCCGACAATCCCGCACGAGGGCTACCACAACCTGCTCTTCTGGATGCACTACCTGCGTGAGCGGAGGCGCCATCTGGGTAGGCCGCTGCGTGCGGACGCAGACTGGGAACTGGTCCGACGCGTCCGTGAACTCTACCAGATTTGGTGGGTGGAGATGCGCTACCGCCCTGACCAGGCGCAGCCGGACGAGGCAGCGAAACTACTTGACGATGTGAATTGGCTGCGTCAGAATCGAGTGCAGCTTTGGAGTTGAACCATGCCCGTTAGACCACTTCCCAAGCGTCCGCCGTCGCCCGAGGCCCCAACCCTCAAGAACAGACTCGTGCGCGAGTGGAGGAACAAGAAATCGACCGCGGCTCAGCCGATTATTCTCCAGGAGAGCGGCGAGTCCAGTCAACCCATCCGTGTCTATGTGATCTGGGACGATTGGAAGGAAGTGAGCGGCATAGAACGATCGGAGATCATCATGGACGCCTTTGAAGCGGTCCATGGCAAGCGCAAGGCCCTCAATGTGACGGTAGCGATGGGTCTAACCTCTGCCGAGGCCGATCGCATGGGCATCCACTACCAGTGACCAGATGACGGTGGCATCACTTGGCTGAAACCGGTGTCGCGCTGACGTTGTCCAGCATGCGCTGGAGGGCGACGATGGCGTGGTGGCAGGTGTCGGGGTCGACCTTGATCCGATTGACGACGCGGCCGGCGGCCAGCTCGTCGAGGCTCCAGGTCAGGTGCGGCAAGTCGATGCGGTACATGGTCGTGCACAGGCATTGGATGCCGGCCAGCGAGCGGATGTACTTGCGGCCCGCGTAGCGCATCGCCAGCCGGTTGACCAGATGGGCCTCCGTGCCCACGGCCCAGCTCGTACCCTCCGGAGCCTCCTCCAGCACCTTGAGGATGTACTCGGTGCTGCCGGCCAAGTCCGAACGCTGCACCACCTCCCAGCGGCACTCGGGGTGCACGAGGATTCTGCGCGCCGGGTCGCTCCGGCGGACCTGCTCGCAGTGCTGCTCGGTGAACAGTTGATGCACGCTGCAGTGGCCCTTCCAGAGGATGAACCGGGCGCCCAGCACCTGCTCGTCGGTCAGGCCGCCGTCGTCGGCGTGCGGGTCGTACACGACCATCGACTCCAACGGGTTGCCCAGGGCGTAGGCCGTGTTGCGGCCCAGGTGCTGGTCGGGCAGGAACAGCACCTTGTCGCCTTGCGTCAGGGCGTACTCGAGCACCTTGCGGGCGTTGGAGCTGGTGCAGCAGGCCCCATCGTGCCGCCCGCAGAACGCCTTGACGTCCGCGGTGCTGTTCACGTAGGTGATGGGGATGATCTTCTCGTCGGTGGCCCCGGCGAAGCGGTCCCAGGCGTCCTCGACCTGGTCGATCATGGCCATGTCGGCCATGCTGCAACCGGCGGACAAGTCGGGCAGGATGACCGCCACGTCGTCGTGCGTGAGGATGTCGGCGGACTCGGCCATGAAATGCACGCCGCAGAAGACCACGAACTCCGCGTCGGCCTGCCGGGCCGCCAACTGGCTGAGCTTGAGGCTGTCGCCCGTGAAGTCGGCGAACTGGATGACGTCGTCCTGCTGGTAATGGTGGCCGAGGATGACCAGCCGCCGACCGAACGCCGCCTTGTGGGCGCAGATGCGGCCGCACATCTCCCGCTCGCTCAGGCGGCTGTACGGCGGCGGCAATGGCGGCTGAAACAACATGCGGCCCACGCTCCGTTTCACGGCGGAAAAGGCCGTCCCGCGCCAGTATAGCCCGTTGTGAAGGGCCCCGCCAATCACGGACCCCCGTGGAGCCGGGTGCATCCCGGCACCGCTGACGCGCGGATACCTTGGCGTCGGACGATCGGTTACAATCCCGCCCCGACTCGGCTTGCCCGACAGGGCGGTGCGCCGCGCGGATGCGGACGGAGCCGACAACATGGAGATGGATCGATGAAACGAATGCTGTTTGTGCTGCTGGTGATGGTGGCCTGCTCGGGCCAGTTCTGCGGAGAAGCCGCCCCGACCGAGACGGGCCCGAAGAACATCTGCGACCGCTCCTGGTACAGCGACACCTTCCGCATCGGCGTGGATTTCCCCGCGGATATCGGCGAGCAGCGGAACGCCGACGCCGTCGAGGGCCTGGACTTGAATCTGAGCTGGAACTGGAACGTCATCGACCCGCCGGTGAAGTTCTCGCTGGTGGTGTTCCAACCGGCCCAGGAGAACACCCTCGTCCAGTTCCGCCAGGCCTGGCTCGATGCACTTGAGGAGGACGGCAACTTCGACATTCTCAACGAAGCCTACATCACGCTGGACGATGGAGCCCAGGGCTGGTATCTGGCGATCGCTCGGAAGGACAAACCGGGGGTCATCAACGAATTGGTGATGACCGTGACCCAGGGACGTTCGGCGTATGTTAGCGCCGCCTACTCGACCGAGCTGGTCAGCGAGGCCCAGGTGGATCAGATTGGCGATGTCCTCCATTCGTTTTGCGCCGACCTGGAATGACCGTCTCCCTCCCTGCGCCAGCCTGTAAACGAAATGTCTCAATACCGGCGCAGTCGACCCGCCGAGGCCACATATGATTACGGGGCGTACCTTATTGTGGCCTGGACTTCTGCGGTACCCCGCGATCGTTCCGTTCCGCGGACAGGCGGAGGACCCATCTGCACCTACATTCAAAAGAGAATTTTTCATTGGACAAACCTTTGGAACGGGAATAGAATGATCGACCAGCACGATTGGACCCGGGGTGGCTTGGGATTTCGGACAAATAAAAAAAGCGCCATACCTGTTGCATTCGGGGTGGCCGATCTGATATAGTGAGGCGGTACTGGACGGCAACGTTGGGAGAGAGGAATTCAGTTCGTGCGTTGCCGCGGCTTGTCTAACAGTCAGTTCTGGAGTTTGTTGAGGGGATGGTTAAACCCAGAGGAGGTGGGGAATGCGCGTTCTGTCCTATTCCGCAATTGTGGCACTAGTCGTGGGCGTGGTTGCCGGCTTGGCGCTGGCGGATGATCTGAATCCGCCACCGTGGCGTGGTGCGCCGGGAAGCACTTGGCAGGTGTGGCAGTTCGGCGATCCGAGCCCGAACCCGCCGCCGGATGCGGGCAACAATCCCTATGGCGTGCCGTCGTCGACCATTGCCCCGGGTATCGGGCAAGCGTGGCTGCCGACATGGGACGGGCGGACGGGCGTCTGGCCGCTGTCCGGCGAGATCATCATCGAGATCCCGAATCGGCCCTTGCCTCTGCCCTTCAAGGACATCTGGATCCAACTCACGTGGCAACCCCAGGTACCCAACC
>JACQVT010000171.1 GCA_016209665.1 Planctomycetota bacterium
GCCTTCTCCCCCGGGTCCCGAGCCCCGAGTCCCGAACCCCGCTCTTGCAGCCCCGGGTCCCGAGCCCCGAAGCCCGAGTCCCGCTCTTCGGCGAACTGCTCGAACAACCGGCGGAACCCCAATTCGGCGAAGATCGGCTGCAGCCGTCGCCCGTCCAATCCCGCCCACCGGCATCGCCCCAGGTCGAACGCGATGGGCACGTCCCGCCGCAGCGTCACGAGTTGCCGCGTCGTCGCCGCCTGCCCCGCGAACGCCTTGACGTTCTCCCGCATCGCCGGCGTCAGCTCCTCCGCATGGGCGAGCACGTTTTCCGCCGTGCCGTACTTGGCGATCAGGGCCGCCGCCTTCTTGGGCCCCACGCCCTTGACGCCCGGCACGTTGTCCACCGTGTCCCCGCACAGCGTCTGTACTTCGATCGCCTGCTCGGGCCGATAGCCCTTCGTCTGCTCCAGTTCCGCCGGCCCGATGACCTCCTCCTTGCCGGGGTCGAACAGCCGCACCCGCTCGCTCAGCAACTGATCGAGGTCCTTGTCCTTGCTGACCAGGTACACCTCCACGTCCTCCCCGGCGAGTCGTCCACAGATCGTGGCCATGACGTCGTCCGCCTCGAACCCCGCCACGCTCAGGATGGGGACCCCCTGCGACTCGACGATCTGCAGAATCCGGGCGATCTGCGGGGCCAGGTCCTCCGGCGGGGGCTCCCGCTGAGCCTTGTAGGCCGGGTCGATCGCCTCCCGGAACACCGGCCCCTCGGCGCTGTCCATGGCCATCGCCAGGTAATCGGGCTTCTGCTCCCGGATGAGCTGCAACAGCATGTTGGTGAACACGTAGGTCGCCCGCGTCGGCTCGCCGCTGGGCGCGTTCAGCGACCGGAACGGGGCGTAGTAGCATCGGAAGATCTGGCTGAGCCCGTCGATGAGGAAGAATCGTCTGCCCATGGGCGGTGAGTCCCGGCGAGGATGGCTTACGCCGCCCAATCTAGGTCTTTACCCCCGCTCCCGCAAGCCTGGGGATTCCGATCCCTGGGCTGAACGACCGCGTGATGGCTTCCTCGAATCCCCCGCCGTTGACACGCCACCGACGCCCCGCAAGAATAGGGCGCATCCGAGAGCCTCCGCCCGGCGGGGGACCTGCCAGAATGGGACGTGAATTCTTCGGTCGAGACCCGAATCACCCGCGATACAGGAGTGACCTGAGATGGCAGTAGCGGCAAGACCACCGGCGGCGGGCGGCCCAGCAGGCTTGAAGATCGCCCTGGTGGTGTTCGTGTGCCTGACCGTGGCCTCGCTGGCCTTCGCCATCGTGCTCTACACCGGCCAGGAAGAACTGACCCAAAGCAGCGAGGCCGCCAGGAAGAACGCCCAGACCGCCGGCCAGAGGGAACAGGAGGCCCGAGCCGCCCTTCAGGAACTGGCCTTTCGCGTCCTCGCCAAGCGGATCGACGACCCCGTCGAGATCAACGCCACTCTGGAGACGGTCGCCGCCGCCATCTTCGGCAAGGACCCCACCAAGATCACCGACCTCGCCAAGCAGATCATCGCCGACGCCGGCATCAAGCGCAACGACCCGCTGCTCACGACGCTCCAGGCCCTCCACCAGGCCCTGACCCGCCAGACCGAGAAGCTCCAGGCCGCCGAGATCGACGTCAAGAACCTCGGCGACGAGTTGGCGGCCCGGACCGCCGATCTCAAGAGGACCCAGGACCAGTTCGCCACCGACGCCGACGCCCTCAAGAACCGTGTGGCCGAACTCGAGCAGCAGGTCGCCGCCAACCAGGGCGCCTGGCAGCAGAACGTCGCCAAGCTCCGCCAGCAGGCCGAGGCCGAGGAGGAGCGGGCCAGCGACCAGCTTGCCTCCGAACGCAAACAGCGCCAGGTCCTCGAGCAGCAGCTCGCCCAGAACCGCACCCGCATCACTGAACTGGTCGCGACCCTGGCCACCTTCCGGCCCAGCGCTGAGACCACCTCGCTCCTCGAGATCGCCGACGGTTACGTCGTCCAGACGGTGTGGGAGCAGCGCATCGTCTACGTCAACCTCGGCCGCAAAGACCACATCAAGCCCGGCATGACCTTCGCCGTCTACTCCAAGATCCGCGGCATCCCGGCCGACGGCAAGGGCAAGGCCACCATCCGCGTCACCAACGTGTTCGAGACCACCTCGGA
>JACQVT010000049.1 GCA_016209665.1 Planctomycetota bacterium
CCTGATCAAGAAGGTGAGCGAGGGCTGGCTGGAGTTCGACGTGGCGGTGGCCCACCCGCAGGTGATGGGCAAGGTGGGCAAGCTCGGCCGCGTCCTGGGCCCGCAGGGCAAGATGCCGTCGCCCAAGTCGGGCACGGTGACGCCGGATATCGCCCAGGCGGTGCGGGAGTATTCGGCGGGCAAGCTGGAATATCGCAACGACGCGGGCGGCAATGTGCACGCGGTCGTCGGCAAGATGAGTTTCGCCGCCGAGGACTTGCAGGCGAACGTGGAGGCGTTCATCGAGCACATCCGCAGGATCAAGCCCTCGACGGCCAAGGGGCAGTACATCAAGAAGGTGTCGCTGTCGGGCACGATGACTCCGTCGGTGTTGGTGGATGTGAGTTAAAGCGGCGAGCCGGCCCGTCCTCGGGCCGGTGGACCACCGGGCGGGGGACCGCCCGGCTCGCCAGGCCTGACCCGTCTTCCCAAAGACGGGCGGGCTCGCCAGAGTTGGGGCAGAGACATGAGCAAGCCAGTCAAAGAAGTGATCAGCGGCGATTATCAGCGGCGGTACGCCGACATCAACGCGGCCTGTGTCATCAGCGTGGTCGGGCTGGACGCAATCTCGACCAACAGGCTGCGCGGCGAGTTGACCGCCAGGAAGATCCGGCTGCAAGTGGTCAACAACAGCCTGGTCCGCCGGGCCCTGGGCGACTGCCCGCTGGGGCCGCTGGCTTCGGCGCTTCAAGGACCCTGCGCCCTGGTGACGGGCGGCGACTCGATCATCGACGTGGCCAAGACGCTGGTCGCCCTGAAGAAGACCTACGCGAAGATCGAACTCAAGATCGGCATGGTCGAGGGCGACCCCGAGCTGCTCGACGTCGAGCAGATGGCCAAGCTCAAGAGCCGGGTCGAGATGCTCGGTGAAGCGGCCATGATGATCCTGAGCCCGGGCCGTCGGCTGGCCGGCTGCATCAGCAGTCCGGGCGGCAAGATCGCAGGCTGCGTCAGGGCGATCATCGACAAGGCGGAGAAGGCGGCGGCCCCGGCTGGGGAACCGGCGGCGGCGTAGGCGGACGGCGCCGGACTCTCAACAGGAAGCCCAGGGATTGGGATCCCTGGGTTTGGGGATAGGGATTGTCGGCTACGGGGCAAGAAGCACAGAAACGAGATTGGGTTGCGACGGATCGGCCGTTGCGGATTGGCCCGCCCGCGAGCGGGGTAAATGGTGCCGCGTGGTGCCACCTATCAGACGGTGTGGTACGTTGCGTTTGCAGATTCGGAGTTGTGTCATGGCAGAGGCACCGGTGAAGGAGTTCAGCGCGGCGACGCGAGATCTCGCGACGAAAATCGTGGGCCTGACGCTCAAGCAGGCCCAGGAACTGGTGGATTGTCTGAAGGAAGAGCACGGCATCGAGCCGGCGGGCGGCGGGGCGATCATGATGGCGGCTCCGGGCGCGGGTGCCGGCGGCGGCGAGGCGGCGGCGGCGACCGAGGAGCAGACGGCGTTCGACGTCATCCTCGAGGGCGCAGGTGACCAGAAGATCAAGGTCATCAAGGTGGTTCGGGCGGCGACCGGCCTGGGCCTCAAGGAAGCCAAGGACTTGGTGGACGGGGCTCCCAAACCGGTCAAGGAAGGCATTCCCAAGGACGAGGCCGAAAAGCTCAAGAAAGAGCTGGAGGAGTCGGGGGCCGTGGTCAAGATCAAGTAAGTCTTGATCGGCTGGCGAGTTACGGACGGCATCGGCTTGGTTTTTGTCCAGCCGGTCGGCCTATAATAGAGGTCCCGGGAAACGGGGCTGGGCAGGGGTTCTCGAACTCCTGCGACCGGGCTGGCGTAGGGATGGGCGGCCAGCGCGCTCGCAGGAGTTCGGATGGCGTGCGGGCATGGGCGGCGGATGTGCGGCGTGCGGTGGGCCGAGGTGTTCGCTCGACGGAATGATGGGTTGTTGGACAACGGGCTGGAGGTCGTCGCTGATCGGAGTTTTCCCTCCTACGCGAACCGGGATCGGCTGGCGGGCCGCTCGAGGCAGCGGCCACAGGGCCGTCAGCCAAACGGATGGTGTCGCGGCGGAACCTGTCCTGAGATTGGGTGCACAAAGTCGCGTTTCGGCCGATCGGCATTGATGGCCGGGCGGGGTTGTTGGCCCAGCATGGCTCGCAACGGGTGATGCCGGGTCGTGGGTCGCGGCGGAGGGGCGGGAAGCCTGCCGTCGTCGTCATCCGTTTGCCTCGCGCGGCCGACGGTTGCCGTTGGAGACGGGTTCGAAAGGAAAGACGTCCATGGTGCAAGTCAAGACGGTCCGAAGTTTCAGCAAGCTCGGCGAGGCGCTGCCGATTCCCAACCTGACCCAGATCCAGACGGAATCGTACCTGCGGTTCCTGCAGTTGGACGTGGCGCCGGAGAAGCGCCCGCCGCACGGGCTGGAGGCCCTCTTGCGAGAGGTGTTCCCGATCGACAGCTACGACGGGAACATGTCGCTGGAATACGTCTCCTACGACCTGGGCAAGCCGAGGTACACGCCGGACGAGTGTCGGCAACTGCGGCTGACCTACGGCATGCCGTTCCGGGTGAAGGTGCGGCTGGTCCGCAAGGACCAGGCGGAGATCAAGGAGGATTCGATCTACCTCGGCGAGCTGCCGATCATGATGGGCGGAGGGGAGTTCATCATCAACGGGGCCGAGCGCGTCATCGTCAACCAGTTGCACCGCAGCCCGGGCGTGGACTTCGTCAAGCAGCAGGCGGAGGGCGACCGGGCCTTGCACGCCTGCCGGATCATCCCCGAGCGCGGGAGCTGGATCGAGATCATCGTCACCCAGAAGGACCTGCTGGCG
>JACQVT010000172.1 GCA_016209665.1 Planctomycetota bacterium
GACCTCGCCGTCGGCAACCTGCCCGCCGACCAGTTGGCCGGCCACAGTTGGACCGTGCGCACCGACTTCAACGACGCCGTGCCTCGCGGCGGGTTCACCTTCGGCATCCTCCGCAACGACGTGGCCGCCTTCATCCGGGCCCTCGAATCGGTCACCGACGCCACCGTCCTGGCCAACCCCAAGGTGCTGACTCTCAACAAGCAGGAAGGCCACGTCATCGTGGGCCGCCGCGACGGCTACCTCACCACCACCGTGACCGAGACGACGGCCACTCAGACCGTCGAGTTCCTCGAAACGGGGACGCGACTCTTTTTCCGGCCGTTCATCGCCGACGACGGCTTCGTGCGGCTCGAAATCCACCCCGAGGACAGCAGCGGCGGACTCAACGAGCAGAGCCTGCCGTTCAAGCGCACCACCGAGGTCACCACCAACATCATGGTCCGCGACGGGCACACGGTGCTGATCGGCGGCCTGTTCCGCGAGGCCCTCACCACCAATCGTACCCAGGTGCCCTACGCGGGCAACATCCCGATCGCCGGGGCCCTCCTGCAGACCAACACCGACGCCACCGAGCGTGAGGAAGTCATCATTCTGCTGACCGTCCACGTCGTCAAGGAAGACATCTACGCCCGCAAATCGGCGGAACTGGCCGAGGACGTCGAACTCATGCGCATGGGCATGCGCAAGGGCCTACAGGTTTACGGCCGCAACCGCCTGGCCCAGGCCCACTACCGCTGGGCGGTCGAGCACGAGGAGGCCGGCCGGCTCGACAAGGCCCTGTGGGACGCCCGGCTGGCCGCACACCTGGCCCCAACCAACCTGCCCGCCCTGCAGTTAAAGAACCGCTTGCAGGAGGAGCGCGAGACCGAGCGCGAGGAAGGACTGGTACGGGATTTCGTGCGACGGCGGATCCGGGCCGCGCCGGCCCCGCCCGCGGGCGGCCGAGGCCAGCCCGCGACCCAGCCGTCCGATGGAGGAACCACGCGATGAGCCTGCGCGTGCTTGCCATGCTCGCGACGGTTCTGCTGGCCGGCTGTGCCGAGCTGAAGAAGAATCCCGCGCGGCAGGAAGCCCAGGCCCGCTGGGAACAGATGCGGGCCAAGGTCAAGCTGCAACTGGCCGAACGCAACTTCGACAGCGGCCAAATCGAAGACGCCCTCAAGCTCGACCAGGAAGTCCTGGCCCTGGATCCGAACAGTCTGGGCGGCTACCTGCTGATGGCCCGCATCCGGTTGGAGAGGGGCCAGACGGCTGAAGCCGAGGCCGCCCTCGATGCTGCCGCCGGGCTTGGCCGGGCGGTGCCGGAGTTGGATTACTTGCGCGGCATGCTCGCCGAACGCCGCGAACAGCGGTCCGACGCGGTCAGTTGGTACAAGCGGGCCTACGACGCCCAGACCAACGAGGCCGACTACCTGCTGGCCTACGTCGAGGCGATGCTGGCCGCGGAGGATACCGCCCCCGCGCTGGAGCTGCTGCGGAAACGAGAGCGGGATTTCGAGCAGGACGTGCGGGTGCAGTTGCTGTTCGGCCGCACGCTCGTCCTGCTGGGCCGACATCGCGAGTCGAGTGACGCATATCTGTCGGTCATCCGGCTTGCGCCAAACGCTGCGCTTCTCCGCGAGGAGACGGGTCTGGCCCTGCTGGCCGCCGGCCGCGCGAGCGAGGCCCAGGCGGTGCTGGAACCGCTGCTGGACTTGCCTAACGTCAAGCCCTCGACGCCGGCCCTGGAGGCCCTGGCGTCGGCCCTGGTGCAGATGAATCAGCCCCAGCGGGCCATCGACGTCCTCGAAGATGCTGCCGGCAGTGAGCCGCGGTCGTTCGCGGCGTGCCTGCTGCTGGGCAAGGCCTACCTGCTGGCGAACCGGGCTCCGGCCGCCCGGCAGGCCGCCCGGCAGGCCTGCGACCTCAAGCCGGAATCGGCCCAGGCCCGGCTGCTGCTGGCCTGTTGTGCCCTGGCCGCCGGCGACCGCGACGAAGCTATCGCCGCCGCCCAGGACCTCATCGCCGCCGACCC
>JACQVT010000173.1 GCA_016209665.1 Planctomycetota bacterium
CGGCCAGGCCGTCTCGACGGCCTGGCCCACGGTCAGCTCGCGGACCGTCGCCGTCCCATCGTCAGATCTGAACCGTGCCGCCAGGCGTTCGTTCGGTCCGGCCACGATCTCGATGGGGGTCGTCTCCGTGGCGTCAGGGGGAACGATGAGCGTAACCTTCACGTCTGCCGAGGGATCCTGCGTGCCGTGCATCGCGCCGAAGTCGGGAAACCGGGCGAACACCGTCCGCGTCGCCTTGCCGCTCGGGCCGTTGATCTCCACTTCGATGGCCGGGTTCACCGGCCGCTGCGATGCGTCGACGAGCTGCTTGTTGTCGCCCACTATCGCGTGCGGCAGGTAGCGTAGGACGTGTACGGCATAGCCCGTCTCGCCAACCGGCACCGGGCCGGCCAGACACCGCTCCAGCGGGAGTTCGACCGTGCTACCCGCGGCTTCGACTTTCACCAGCCGAGCGGGAGCCGGCTGGCTGGCAGGGGCGGCCAGCAGTTGGTCGATCTCCGCCGGCTGAGTGGTCGTCCGCAGCGAAACGGACACCTCGTCAGGGTTCTGCCGCTCGCCCGCGAAGACCCAGTCCCGCGAAGTCTTCCCCGATCCAGCGAGGCTGACCTCGAGCGCCAGCTTCGGCCGGGGACTGTCGTTCACCACCCGATCGGTCTTGCGACCGTCGGGCAGATATCCTTCAATCTCGGCCCGAACATCCCCGACCACGAGCGAGCCGGTGGCCGGCCGGCTGACCGGCCTGATCCCGCCGATCCCTCCCTTGAGGTCCAGGCTGTCGGGCGTGTCCGTGCCGGCCACCCGCAGGGTCAGGGATTCCTGGCTGGTCGTGAATTGCCGCGCTGTTCGGCCCTCGACGATGCTCACCAGCCCGTCGATCCCCCACTGCTTGGTGACGAACGCCCCAGTCAGGATCGACAGCACCGACAGGTGCGTGGCCAGGAGTCCGACGTGCCGCCGCGACCAGGGGTACCGGCTCAGCATCGAGCCCAGCATATTGACGCCCAGCAGCCACAGCAGGGTCTCAAACCAGGCTGACTTGTAGAACGTCAGCAGGGCGGCCGGCGTGCCGTGCATCGCCTCGTACACCGTCGCACAGGCCATGGCCACGGATAGCAGTACCAGGATCACGGCGGCGAACTTGAGCGAACCGACGACGCGAAGGATGGATTGCATTCCCATGGTCGCACTATCAAATCCGCCCTTGTCCGGCGAGTCAAAGCAAGAGGGCCTGAAAGACCTCCGATGCCGGCTCGGACAGGACGGGCGGGAAAGCCGCAAACAAGAGCCGGCCCGCTCACCGCGGTGGCGGCGAACGGGCCGGCATGCACTCCGAGTTCAGCCAACCTGCTGCTACAGGCCAATAGCCGTCAGCAGGTCCTCCGCCTTGCGGAGCAGGTCATCCGTATAGTTGGGGTTGTGGATGCCCCCGCTGCCGTCGTTGAGGACGAAGTAGTAGATGTAACGGATCTGCTTGACCTTGTCCGTGTCAGCTTCGGAATAGCCGCCGAGAGTAGTCTGCGCACCGGCGGGGCCGCCATAGGAACTGGACGAGTACTGCCACCAGTTCGCGGCTTGGCCGGCCTTGGCGTCCAACCGGGCCTTGATGGCGTCCAGTCTGCCCTGGGTCCGGTTCTGGAAGGTGGTCTTCAACGTCTCGGGATTCACCACCGGGTGGCAATCCGAGCAGGCGGCCGTGTCGACCTCAAACTTGTGGCTAATGTTGGTCGGAGTCGGGTCGGCCGGATCAACCTGTTCCTCGGGCTTCATGTGGCACGTCGCGCACTGTCTGGGGGTAGCCGTAAAGTGATAGTGCGCCCCGTTGGGCACCAGCGGCAGCGTACCCGCCGGGATCGGCATCTCACCGTTCCCCATGTTGCTCTGGCCGCTGCGGTGCACCGGCCGGCTGGTCTTCTTCCACGTGTCACTGCCGGTGGCGGTCTTGTTCGTGTCGCTGCGGAGGTGGTGGCACTGGCCGCAGACGTTGAACCGGTCCGGATTGGTCGCCTCGGCGATATCGTTCGTCGCGTCGGGTATCGCCACGAGGGGATAATTCAACTGCGAGTCGCGGCCCTCGCCTAAGTTGGACCCCAGACCCGTCGCCCTGTGCGGACTGTGGCAGACCACACAGACCTGCGGATGCAACTGGTCCAACGTGGTGTAGCCATAATCCACCAGGGAGGACGAAGTGACCGTTTGACCCTCCTCCAAGGCGAGTTGGCGATAGTCACCCGAGTGGCAGAGACCGCACGACGTCAGGCGGGTCGAATTGGGATCGAGGAAGTCCGCAGCATCCGCTTCCCAGAACTCTCCTCCCGCGTGGTGCGACTCCGACCACTCGTCGAAGGTCGGCTGGTGGTCGCCGGTGTGGCACTTTCCACAGATATCCGCGCCGATGACGTCGAGGCTGTGGAGCGGATACTTCGTCGGATCCATGATGTTGGCGACGTGCTCGGACCCGGCGCCATGGCAGTTCTCGCACTGCACGCCTGCCAGGGCGTTGGTCGTGGCCCGATCGACGAAGCCGCCCTCTTCCCCGAAACCGACCGTGTGGCAGCCGAGGCATGCCGCGTTCGTCCCCTGCCCGACCGCTTCCAGTGCCTCGAGGGCCTTGGAGTGCTGCGTGGTCAACCAGTTCGTGTGCTTGTCGGGATGGCAGAACCCGCAACCGACATGAATCTCATCCGTCGTCGAGTCCGTGACGACGACCGGCTCGGCCGAGACGTACTTCCCGGTCACGGCGCTGTTGCCGGTGTCGCCCCCGGCGCCCGGCTCGCAAGCGTCGCCGACGCCGTCGTTGTCGGCGTCCGCCTGGTCATTGTTGGCGACGGCCGGGCAGTTGTCGCAGACATCGCCGACGCCGTCATTGTCCGCATCCGCTTGGTCGGCGTTGGCGTTGCTCGGACAGTTGTCGACATTGTCGAGGACGCCGTCGTTGTCGGTGTCGAGCTGTTCCTCCTCCGGGCGCGGTAGCTGTTCGAACAGCGGGCAGCCTTGTCCCATCACGCCCACAC
>JACQVT010000156.1 GCA_016209665.1 Planctomycetota bacterium
ACCCAAACCGCCAGCCTACCACGGCTTGAACGCGGCTCGCACCCGCTGCAGGTCGAGCGTGAACCCGGGCACCGCTTGGCTGGGCAGCGCGTCACCCTCGGGCCGAACCTCCGCGAAACCGCCGTCGATCAGCCGGTAAACGAGGATTTCACTCCGCTCCGGGTCGATGACCCAGTACTCCCGCACGCCGAACCGTTCGTAGTCGGTCTTCTTGGTCTGCAAGTCGAACCGACGGGACCCGCGGGAGACTACTTCAAGTACCAGGTCCGGCGCGCCGATGACCCGGTCCTGCATGCCGGCCAGCCGCTCGGTACGGATGAATATCGCTTCGGGCTTGTACACCAGATCTCCGCCGCCCGGTCCGGTTCCAAGATGGACGTCGAGTTCAGCGAAGACGCGGCCGACGGGATGGTCGCGGAGGTACCAGGCGATCTGGGCGACGATTTCCGTGGTTACCGCCTGATGCCTGGGCGTCGGGCTGGGCGACATGCTGACAACTCCATCGATCAACTCGTAGGTGATGCCGTCGTCGGGGAGGTCGAGGAACTCCACGGCACTCATGCGGAGCCCGCGGTACTGGGCGTCAGGCAGTTCGATTGTAGCAGACGCACTGGCCACCGGTGTATCTCCGTCCTCCTCAGTATAGGATTACACAACGCCGCCATCAAGATGGGTCTTCGCAGCCGGAGTGTTGGCCAGGTGAACAGTAAGCCGAGGGCGTAGGGATGCATAGCCAAACGGGGTTCACTCGTCGATCTTTTCTCAACCGCTCGTCGGGTCTTGTGGCGGCGGGCAGCGCCTGGGTTGCCGGCGCCGCCCGGGCCCAGTCCCGGCCGGCCGGAGCCAACGAGCGGATCCGGCTGGCGTTCATCGGCACGCGCGGGCAGGGGCGGTTCAACCTGGATATCTTCCTCAAGCAGCCGCACGTCGAGGTGCCGGTGGTGTGCGACGTGAATCTGCTCGAGGCCGAGAAGGCCCGCAAGATGACGGGCGAGCGGGCCGAGGTCGTGCAGGACTACCGCACGTTGCTCGACCGCAAGGACATCGACGGCTTCGTCGTCTGCACGCCCGATCACTGGCACGCGATCATCACCATCTACGGCTGCCAGGCGGCCAAGGACGTCTACGTCGAAAAGCCGATGACCCTGTGCGTGGCCGAGGGTCGCCGCATGGTCGAGGCCGTCCGCAAGCACAACCGCATCGTGCAGGTCGGCACCCAGCAGCACAGCGGCGAACACTATGCGGCGGCCCGCGAGGTTATCCAGAGCGGCGGCATCGGCAAGGTGTTCCACGTGTACACCTGGCACGCCGAGAACCGCTGGCCGGGCGCCAAACCGATCGCGGACAGCGACCCGCCCTCGACCCTGGACTGGGACATGTGGCTCGGGCCGCGGCCCATGCGACCCTACAACCGGTCGCGCTGCTCGGGCTCGCACCGGTTCTACTGGGACTACGCGGGCGGCACGTTGACCGACATGGGCACCCACCACATGGAGACAATCCAGTGGTTCATGAACGCCCGGGCCCCGTGGTCGGCCGTGGCCGCCGGAGGCAAGACGCTGAGCAAGGAGGCGTTCGAGACGCCGGACACGCTCAACGTGCTGTACGAGTACCCGGAGTTCACGGTAGAGTACGCCATCCGCGAGGCGAGCGCCTACGGCCGGGAAGGGACCATGTACGGCATCCTGTTTTTCGGAACGAACGGTACCCTGTACATTGACCGGAGCGGTTTTGAGGTGGCGCCGGAAGGCGGCCGTGCCGAGAAGAAGTCGATGGGCCAGCCGCGCAAGGCCGAGTTGCAGCCCGAGGAGTTGAGCGCCCGTCACATCCGCAACTTCCTCGACTGTATGCGGGCCCACAAGCCGCCCAACGTCGACGTGGAGACCGGGCAGCGGGCGACCACGGTCCCACACCTGGGCAACATCGCCTACCGCACGGGCCGCAAGATTCGCTGGGACGCCGATAAGGAGGAGATCATCGGGGACGAGGAGGCGAGCAGGCTGCTGACCCGCACGTACCGGCCGCCGTACCTGCTGCCGGAGGTTTGATCGTCTGATGACAAACATAGGGGAACTGGACATGCGTCGACGTCGTTTGCTTGCGGCACTGGTCTTCGCGTTCGCCCACGGTGTGTACGGCCAGACCACCACGGGGACGCAGGGCGGTTCGGGGACCGCCCGCAGGCCCAACGTCGTCATCTTGTTCCCCGATCAACTGCGCTGGGTGGAGGTGGGCTGTTACGGCCATCCGGTCGTCAAGACGCCGAACATCGATCGGCTGGCCGCGGGCGGCGTGCGGCTCACCCATGCGTTCACCAACTGGCCCGTCTGCTCGCCGGCCCGCTCGGTGCTGCTCTCGGGCCGGTACGCCCGGTGCAACGGCGTGTTCAGCAACCAGGACAACGAGGCCGAGGCCGGCCGGCCCACCAACCGCACGACCACCATCGCCGAGGCCTTCAAGGCGGCAGGCTACACCACGGCCCTGATCGGCAAGTGGCATCTGCGGCCCACGCCGGCGACGCTGGGCTTCACGGAGAGCCTGCGGCCCAGGATGCGCCACCGCTACTTCAAGCAGACGTACTACAAGAACGAGGGCACCCCATATGTGGTCGAGGATTACTCGCCGCATCACGAGACGAAGGCGGCGGTCCAGTTCATCCGCGAGCATCGCGACCGGCCGTTCTTCCTGTATCTGCCCTACGGCCCGCCGCACATGCCGGTGTCCGAGATGCCCGAGAACTACCGCCGCATGTACGACCCCGCCCGCGTGGTGCTCCGCGACAACGTGTGGGAGGACGGCAAGCTCGCCTACAACGAGAACTGGTTCAAGATTTACATGTGGGACTTCCAGTACTACGACCACAAGGACACGTTCCCCGAGCAGTTGCCGACGGGCATGACGCTCCGCGAGCTGACGGCGCTGTATTACGGTCAGATCACGGCCGTCGACGACTGCGTCGGCCAGGTGCTCGACGCGATCCGCCACGCCGGCATCGAGGACGATACGATCGTCCTGTTCACGTCCGACCACGGCGACATGCTCGGCAGCCACCAGGCGTTCAACAAGGGGCGACACTACGAGGAGGCCATCCACATCCCGATGATCTTCCGCTATCCCCGGCAGCTCAAGCCCGCTGTCGTCGATGCCCAGGTGGCCAGCCTGGTGGACGTCATGCCCACGCTGCTCGAGCTTTCCGGCGTGCCGATCCCCGAGGCCGTGCAGGGCGCGTCAATCGTGCCCGTGATCACCGGCCGGCAGCCGACGGTGGGTGAGAACGCGGCCTTCATCGAGACCGGCCTGGCCGACGGCGTCCGCACCCGGCGGTACGTGTACTACAACCAGCGGATGCCGAAGCGTCCGATGGCGTTCGGGGACAAGCCCGATCCCGGCGGCGAGCACCTGTTCGACGTCGACAAGGACCCCTTCGAGCTGCACGATCTGGCCGCCGACCCCGCGAACCAGGATGTCCTCGCCGACCTGCGGAACCGGACCGACGCCTGGCTCAAACGTGCCCCCGCCGAACGCTGATGGATGTTGTCAGAGCCCCAAGCGCAAGCGCGGGGCTGCATCGTCGGGAGGATCACCATTGTCGAACAAGAATCGCCCCCTCAATCGACGCGTGCATCACCGACCACCTCGGCTTCATCCTCGAGTACCCCGGCGCCCGGGTGTCGCACTCGATGTTGCTCTACGCACCGATGTACAACTCGATCCGCGACCAGATCGTCTGCGCCAACGGGGCGATCGACCTGGACATCTATTCCGGCCGCTTCATGGAGGGCATCGACCCCGACAAGGTCAAGTGGCAGGCGGTCGAGCGGCCCGACTGGGACAAGAATCCGCCCAAGGTCCGCGCCCTCAACACCTGGCGGCGGGCGGAGTGGGCCTCGTACAAAGACTTTTTCGCCTGCATCCGCGAGGGCCGGCCGCCCCTTTGCGACGCCGCGATGGCCCGCGAGTTCGGCCTGACCACGATGATGATCCGCCGGGCGATGCGCGAGCGCCGGCCCGTGACCTGGAACGAGATGCAGCCCGCGTCCTGACGTGGCCGCGACCCGGGCATCCGGATCAGAAGTTCTTCCACGTCGGATGTCGCCGTCTGGCATCCGCAAGCTGCTCGGGACTGAAGCTGTTGAACGGCGGGACGTTGAGCTTCATCCCCGAGGTGAGCACGTTCGGGTTGGCCCCGATGGTGGAACGGTTCGCATCCCACAGCAGCGGCCAGTATTCGAACGCGCCATAATGCGTCTTGGCGAGGCCGGACAGCGTGTCACCCCTGGCCACGGTGATGGTCTGGGCACCCGGAGCGGCCGGCGAGGTCTTCGCCTGCTGGGCCTTGAAGGTCTGGAACTTCATGTCCAGCTCCGGGACGGTCAGGTTCTCGCTCAGCTCGACGATGGCGTTGGCGTACATCATCAGCGTGGGCACGCCGTTCAGCAGCCGGGCGGTGACCTGCTTGATGAAGACCGCCCCACCGCTGGGATAGACGACGAACGTGTCGCCGCCGAGCGCACCGGCATATCGCTTCGAGAGTTCCGCGAGATCCTTGTAGAAGCCCGTGCGGTCGACGATCCGTACGCCGGTGCCGAACTTCTCCAATAGCACTCGATGCCCCCC
>JACQVT010000157.1 GCA_016209665.1 Planctomycetota bacterium
CAGTTCCAGCCGGTACTGCCAGAAGACGCGCTCGATGTGGCAGTTGAGGTGGCGGCAGTAGAAGGGGTAGGGGCCGATCCAGGGGATGACGGCGGTGGCGTGGCCGGCGGCCTTGAGGTCGGCCATGCAGCGGTGCAGGAGCACCCGGCCCAGGCCCAGGCCGCGGGCGTCGTCGGCGGTGCCCATCGGGCCGAAGTTGCCCCACTCGCGGTTCATGCTCGAGTGGGCGGAGAACGCGATCACCTCACCGCCGCGCAGGGCCAGGTGTACGGCCGGCGGCCGACATTGCATGGCCAGACCGCACTCAGCCAGCCAGTCCTCGCCGAAATACTTGCCGAAGAACCGCTCGAAGGCCGGTGAGTCCGCGTCCGCAGCCCGGCGGATCTCGATCCTCTTTTCACGAAGCGCCTCCTCGGCCCGGCGGGTGTCGAACTCACTATCGAGATACGCCACCATGTTCGATTTGGCCGCCCGCTGCACGAAGCCCAGCGACTCCACGAAACAGCAGGCGGGCGTGTAGCGAGGATCGATGCCCGGCACGAGGTAGTTGGCCGGGATGGTCAATGTGTCGACGGTCCGGACGCCCCGCTCGCGCCAGGCGGCGAGGGCGGCGTCATACAGCCGACGCCCGAGGCCCCGGCGCCGCCGATCGGCGGTGACGGCAAAGAGCCCCAGCCAGGCCTTGGCCTCGGACGCGCGGACGACGTGCTGCATCATGCCGACCGGGCGGCCATCGGCCTCGGCCAGCAGCGTGGTGTACTCATCCCGGCCCGGATGGGGATTGAAGAACAGCTTTTCGGCCAGAAGGTCCGGCGAGAACCGGTCGAACACCATCGCCGCCGACGCCAGCGCGTGCAGGACGGACAGATCGGATGGAGCGGCGGTACGGATGCGGACGTCCATCATCCTACATGTTCCTGGGGCGGCATACGCAGTCCTGGCAACCCGTCGCTTGCGCTCCGGGCTCTGATATTCCTCCGGACACAGTTCGTCACTTCGCCGCGTTGAGGCGCTGGCGGGCCAGGATTTCGATCGTCCGCAGGCGGTCCTTGTAGGTGTTGTACTGGTTTACCTTGGCGATGGGCAGAGCGGCGTCGGTGTTGTCCTCCCAGCGGCGGCACAGGTAGACCGGCTCGTACATGCGGCCGATCTCGTACCGCCGGGAGAACCGCAAGGCGACCGCATAGTCCTCGCCGTAACTGACGTTCGGAAACGGCGTTTCCCTCAGCAGCTCGGTCAGGAACGCCCGCGGGGCCCCCAGGCCGTTGATCCGCAGGGCGTTGTTGCGGCCGTTCTCGCGGGTCCACTCGCGATGGTCGATCAGCCCGGGCGGCAGCTCGTGCAGCTCGAAATCCACGATGCGGTACGAACCGATCACCATCGCGTACGGGCCGCGGCGGAACTCGGCGACGATTCTTTCGAGCGTGTCCGGCCCGGAATAGATGTCGTCGGAATCGAGCTGCACCGCGTATCGACCGCACCGCGGCGAGAACACCCCCTCGTTCCAGCACCCGCCGATGCCGAGGTCCAGCCGCTGCGGCACCATGTGCACCAGCCGCGGCTCGCGGGCGGCGATCTCGTGCAGAATCTGCGTCGTGCCGTCGGTCGAATGGTTGTCCACCACGATGACGTTGAACGGGAACGAGGCCTCCTGCGACAGGGCGCTGTTGACGGCCTCGACGATCGTCCGCTCGCGGTTGCGGACGGGGATCACCACGCTGGCCTCGACGTCGAACCGCAGCTTCGCCGGCGGCAGGGGCTCGAACTTCGGTTCCAACCAGGCCCCGATCCGCCGCAGGTGCTGCGTCGCGACCTGTTCCAGCTCCTTCTGCACCGCGGCGTTGCGGGGATCGACGTAGGCGAAGTGCGAGTGGGCCTTGGCGTCCTTGGCCTCGATCATCGTGTACGCGAACTCGGGCAGCCGGACGACCGCGTGGTCGGTGGCGACCTTGAGCCGCAGGTCATAGCGCGCGGACCAGGTGACGTCGGCAATCGGCCCGTGAGCGGCGAACGCGCGCCGGGCGGCGGCGGTCGAAATCAGTCGCAGCGGGCCGAACGTGAAGTCGTCGCGGATGCTGCCCATCTGATAGTCGATGGTGGGCCGTTCGACGCTGGTGCCGTTGCGGCTGATCCAGTAGTCGGCAAAAACGATGCCCGCCGCGGTCTGGTCGGCCACGTCGGTCAGCCGCTCCAGCGCCCACTGGCCGAGCCGCACCTCGACCTCGGGCTCGACGAGCAGGACGTAGTCCGTCCGCGCCAGATCGAACGCCCGCCGCAAGGCCGCCCCACCCGCCGGCTGGTCGGTGGCCACCCAATCCACGCGCTGCGGCGACGTGGCGGGCTTGCCGGCCGCCAGCAAAACCACCCGATCCACCATCGGCGAATCGAGAAACGGCCCGGCCGTCCGCCGTGGGTCGCCGTTGTCATGTACGCAAATGACGGTCACTCTGCTCATCGTGGTTACACCCCGTTGCGTCAGTCATTGATGGGCAGGATGCCATCCCCCGCCGCCGCGGTCAAGTTTACGTCACCCCGGACCCGTCACCTGGAGCGTCAGCCAAGGCCGCGTGTTGGAGTGCTTGAACAGGTTTTCGAACTGCACCCCGAGCGTCAGCGGCCCCGCCTGGCGGGTCGTCGGCAGGTACAACGACACCCGGCCGGACTGCTCGTCGTAGGTGAACGGCCACAGGCCGTCGCCCACGCGGACGGCGATGCTGTCCTTGAGGATCATCCGCCGCTGCCAACCCCAGCTCTTGCGCGACCGCAGGCCGTCGTCCAGCTCCAGCACCACCCGGGCGGAACCCGACGCGGGCACGCGGCCGCCGGCCGGCTCGATCAGCCGCGCGCGGGGCACCCCGCCCAGGGCGTACCGGGCCAGACCGATGAACAGTGCCCGGGCCTCCCGACGGTTGTAGTCCGGGTCGCGGAGCCGCTGCTCCTCGGCGCGGTTGGTGTGGAACGACGCCTCGCTCAGCACCGCCGGCACCCGGGCCAGCCGCAATAGACGAAAGCCGCTCCGCGGGTAGATCAGTTGATCGCTCAGCACCGGCACACCAAGCCGCTCGGGCAGCGGCAACTCCTCCAGCAGCGCCGCCGCCACCTCCCGGGCCACGTCGAGGCTCGCCGGGCTGTGATCGACTTGGCCATGATACCACACGCTCGTGAAGTTCGCCTCGGCCCGCTCGTCGCTGGCGTTGTGGTGGATCGAAAGCAACACGTCACAGTCGTTGCGGTTGGCAACCTCGGCCCGCAAGCGCAGATCTTCCTCGTCGTCGTTGGCCAGACACGTGTCGGTCGTCCGCGTCATGAACACCGTCGCCCCACTGGCCTCCAGCAGGTCCCGCAGGAACAGGGCCACGCGGAGGTTCACCTCGGCCTCGCGGAGACCGCTCGGACCGCGCTTGTAGTTGGCCCGCGCGGCGTCCCCACCGTGCCCGGGATCCAGGCAGATGCGGGTGCCGGCCAGATGGCGAGCATACGGAGGCAGCCGCGGCTCGGCCGCCGCCGGCGATGGAGAGACCCCCAACGCCGACGGCTTCTCCTCCGGCTGTCGCCGGCAGCCGGCCGGCGACGTCAGCGACCCGATAACCAACGCCAATAACCACGGGATCACAGCCCAGAATCGACGGTTCACAAGCGACCCTCACGTCTGAATCGCGGCAGTCGTCAAGGTAACGTCCAACCAGACCCCCGGCAACCAACCCATCCAGCGAGCCGCGGGATTCATCCCCGCGCATGGCGGGTACGTGATACAATATCTCCTACGAGGGACCGGCCAACAACGTCGCGGGCAAGGAGGTGTCGGCTGCCGGCGCGCTGCTCACGGG
>JACQVT010000158.1 GCA_016209665.1 Planctomycetota bacterium
CAGATGAACATCACCAGCAGAGCCGAGGCATCTTTGAAATCAGCGAGCGAGACCATCCGTCCCTCCGTATCGGGCAGACTGAACGCCGGGGCCTGCGTGCCGAGCGGCAGCATCGTGGAATCGACGAGCACCATGAGCGACCTCACTTGTACAGGCGCAGCACGCCGACGACCACGCCCTGGACGCGGACATGGTCGACGTAGATGGGCGAGTACGCCGGGTTTGCGGGCTGCAGGCGGACTCGGTTTCCGTCGCGGTAGAACTTCTTGAGCGTGGCCTCGCCGTCGTCGAGCAGGGCCACGACCGTTTCGCCGTCGCGGGCGGTCTCGCGGCGCTCGGCGACGACCAGGTCGCCGTCGCGAATCTGCTCCTCGATCATGCTGTCGCCGCGGACCCGCAGAGCGAACACGCCCGCGGACGAGCGGAACATGCTCTCGAGGTCGATGATCTCGGGGTTCTCGATCGCCTCGATGGGCGCCCCGGCGGCGATGTGGCCGACCAGCGGCAACACCCCCTCCGACTCGTCGGGGAACTCAACCCGCGGCGTAAGCTCCAAAGAGCGAGCCCTGTGTTTCGACCGCCGCAGCAGCCCTTTCTTTTCGAGGCCGGTGACGTGCTCGAAGACGGTCACCTTGGTGACGTTGAGGACGTCGGCAAGCTCCTGCATCGTCGGGGAATAGCCATGTTTGCGCTGGTAGTCCCGGATGAGCCTGAGAATGCGCAGTTGCTTGGGGGTCAACTGGCGGAACTGCGTGTCGGGTTTGGCTGACATGATCCAAGTCTCCTGGCCCCCGGCGGGTTAGGGTCGTGGGCCTGATTTCATCGAGATCCAGTCCGCCGGGGTCGATGACCACCAGCGGCCAGGACTCGTTACGGTGGCGATCGGACGCCTGCCTGGCCTCCGCTCGTATGTTCTGATGACCCTCGCCCGTCGCCCGGGTGGTCGCCTCGTCAAATCGCCGCAGCCGATCCTCGGCCGCTCGTTGTGAACTCGTTTCGGATTCCGACGGATCAGCCGCACGTGCGTCGCCGTCCGCGTCGGAACGTCCATCGTCGGCTCGACTCTCACCGCCGCCGCGACGGCCCATCAGCCGTCCCCGCGGTTCGGCTGGGCCGGAGCCGAGCCGCTTGCTCGAGGCTCCCGAAGGGCCGAACCAGCAATGCCGCGGGCTCGGCTCGCCATCCTTCCACAGCCCGTCGAACAGGCTGGCGCCGAAGATGGGGCGCATGCACCCGCCTCGCGTGGCTTGGCCGGCGAGGATCGGCGTCGGCTGCCCGACCGCAAACACGCGGTGGATCGATCTCGCAAGCGCCGCTCCGAAACGCCTGACCGCTGTGAGCACCGGCGAGGTGTCGACCCGAACGGCGCTGGGGCGCAATGAAAAACTCAACGCCGTGCGGAAATCGCCTCCGGGTCCCAGGACGCACAGAGGCAGCCCGTCCCATTCACTTGTCATTGCCATGGTTGCCGCCTCCATGCGGGACCGAAAGGCCATCCATTCGCTACCTGTTGCCGGTCGTGCCCGTCCGTAGGGACGCCGGCAGCCACCCGCCTGTTCACGTTTTGTACGGAATACAGTATACCCTAACCCACACCAAACGTCAAATCGTAAATTGTTTTTTTCTGGTTACGCCGTCATGGTCTGTGTTATCGGACATTGAATCGCGAGGGCCACCACCATATGTGGATGGTCTTACACCTGTCAGCCCTACGACTAGGGTATCGGACAGGCTGTGAGTGATTCTGCAAGCATCCTGTAAGTGGGCCGGCGACATGTGGTTAGCCGCCGGAGTGATGCAGGTCGGGCGGCCCGCGACGCGGGGCTTGGATCGAATATAATCGGGGCTGCTCGGGGGGAGTGAGGCTCGGCGATGGCTTCATTCGTGATGACGCGGAGAAGACTGGGCTGGCTGATGGGTCTGCTGGCTTGCGCGGCGGTGGTCGGTCAGCCGAATGAAGCGCCGCCGGCACCGAAGCCGGATGAGATTCGCTTCGAGGGTATCGTGGTCGATCACGTCGGGGCGGGAATCACCGATGCCCAGGTGCGCATTGAATCGCCGGACGCCTCGGCGGACGATCCGCCGCTGGCGGAGGGCGTGTCAACCAGCCGAGGCCAGATCGCGATTACCATGAAGCGGCCCGCGCTGGAGCGAGTGCGAGTCCGCGTGACGCGGGAAGGATACGCCCAATATGTCGGCGAACTCGACATCTCCGATCCGGACGAGCCGCCGTTCATCGACGCGACGCTGACCGGCGCGGCGCGGGTCGAAGGCCGTGTCCGCGACGCCGCGACGGGCCGGCCCCTCGCCGACGCGAAACTCCAGTGCAGCAACGGCGGTCGGCGGCTCGCGGCCAGGACCGGCTCCGACGGTGCATACGCGATCAAGTTCATTTATCAGGGGCCCGCGGTCGTGACGGCCGATCTGCCGGGCTACGCCATCCAGCGGCAGTTGATCCAGGTCGTCGAAGACCGCCACGAACTTGACTTTCAGCTCGAGCCCGAGCGACCCATTGAGCTGACGATCGTTACCAACACGAACGAGCCGGCGGAGGATGTCTTCATCGAGGCCATCGGCCAGCCCGGGCCGGTTCGTACGTCCGCCAGTTCCGATGCCAGCGGCCGGGCCGTGCTGCACGGGATCGGGGCCGACTGCGAGGAACTCGGCTTGCGGTTCAACGGCGAGCGATACTTGTCGATGCGGGGCTACGACGAGTATCTGCGTCTGTTGACGATCAGAGCACCACAGGGGGCGGCGGCGACGCGACCGGCGCCGGTCCGGGCCAGGTTCACGGTGACGCTGGCGGCGCGTCTGCGGGGCAGGGTGGTCGACAAGGCAACCAACCGGCCGGTGCCGGGGGCGCGGCTGAGCGCGGGGCGCGAACCGCGTTACGACATGCCGGTCGACTGGACGGGCGGCAACGGCGCATACGAACTGGTGGGCGTGAGGCCGGGCATCGTAACGGTCACGGTCCAGCACGAGGGCTACGCGGCGGCGTTCCACTCGGTCGATCTGCACACCGGCAAGTCGGGTACGCTGGACGTGGCCCTGGAGCGGGGGGTGGCGATCGGCGGCATCGTGGTGGACGAGCACGGCACGCCGCTGGACCAGGTGCGGGTGTCGGGCGACGGATGGCGAGTGTACGGCACGCTGGGTCTGCGGGCGGTGACGGGGGCTGACGGCAGGTTCACTTTTGCCCACGTGCCCCTGGGCGAGATTCGGTTCAGCTTCGTGCGGCCTGGCTACGGCGAGCCGCAGCGCGTGGTGCTGGCGGCGGGCAGGACCGATCACCGCGTCGTGCTCGAAGGAGCGGCAAGCCCACCCGCGTCGGCCCCCGACATGGCCGACCGGACGAAGCTCAAACCGGGTCAGCCGGTGCCCGACCTGACGATGACCGCCACCGACGGCACGGTCTACAAACTGTCTGAACTGCGGGGCAAGTACGTGTTCCTCGACTGCTGGGCGAGCTGGTGCGGGCCCTGTATGCACGAACTGCCGAACGTCAAGGCGGTGCGCGAGGCGACGAAGGACCGCGAGGATTTCGTGATGATCGGCATCAGCCTGGACACCGACGCCAAGGCCCTGCAGAAGGCGTGCAAGGAGCACGGCCTCACGTGGCCGCAGGTCTTCGGCCCCAAGTCGGGGGCGAGCGAGGCCTTCGAGGAACTGGACGGCGTGGGCATCCCGTACATCTGCCTGATCGGACCGGATGGCAAGCTGATCGCCCAGCACCTGCGCGGGCCGGCGATGGTGGGGGAGGTGAAGAAGACGGAAGTGAGAGGTGAGAAGTGAGAAGTGGGAAGTGAGAAGTGAGAAAGGCGAATGCGGATTGGGAATCTGGGATTTGAGATTTGGGATTTGGGATTTGAGATTTGAGAGTGGCGACAGGGAGAAGGATGAGGGGCAAGGGATGAGGGATAAGGGATGAGAGATCACGGATGAGGCGGGATGATGGGGGATCGACGGCCGGGGATGGCGGATCAGAGTTCGAGCAGTTCGTAGCGTTTTTCGGTGTAGGTGCAGCCGGTGTTGATGCACTGGATGCGGCCGCGGGTGGTCTGGCCCGCCTTGTGGGTGTGGCCGCAGTAGACGTGACGGACCTTGGGATGGCGCAGGAGCAGCTCGCCGAGGGCCTCGCTGCCGAGGAACGCGCGTCCGAACGCCCACGTGGGGTTGTCGTTGAGCGGCATGAGTTCGCGAAACGGCACGTGATGCAGGCCGACGACGATGGTCTCGCACATCTCGACGACGCGGGCCAAGTGTTCATCCAGCCGCCGCAGCAGCAGGCCGCAGAACTCCTCGTCGGTCATGGGCAGGTGCACGTACTCACCGTCCAGCCAGCGGGTGCCCATCCGCAGGGTCTCCTCCGGCACGTCGTGCGTGGACTCCAGCAGGTGGGCGTAGCGGTCCATGCGGGCGGCGGCGCCGGGGGCGATCTTCTCCTGGTAGAAGCGCAGCGGGATGCCCAACTCCCTTGGGCGGAAGCTGAAGTCGTACCAGCCCATGCAGCCGACCAGCCCGACGTTGCCGAGCACGACCGGCTCGACGTCGAGCATGTGGAAGCCCGCTTCACGGCAGATCTCGGGCAGCACGCGCTGGTAGCGGTCGAGCGATGATCCGTCCGGGGTCGTCCAGATGTCGTGGTTGCCCGGGACGAAGAGCTTCCGTCCGGCGAAGCTGTCGAAAAGGTGGAGGCAATCCCGTAGAATGGCGGTATCCTGCCCGGCGGCGTCGCCGAGGATGAGCAGGGCGTCGGCGCGGTTCGGCTCGGCGTCGCCACGCCGGGACGAAAGCCCGCAGATTTGCTCGGCGATGCGGATCGTGGGCTGCCGGCTGCGGAGCACGTTGTAGTGCAGATCGGAAGTGACAATCAGCCGCATGTCGACGGGGCCTCCGGCGTCGATTGTAGCCGTGCCTCCGCGGGCCAACAATCAGAGGCGGGCCGCGGCCTGCGGCGGGAGGGTGTCGCACCGCCCGTCTTGCGGATCGACGGCCTGGTCAAGACGTATCGCCTGTCGAGCCAGGTGATCCACGCGCTGCGGGGCGTCTCGCTCCGAGTGGGGGCAGGGCAGTTGGTGGCGATCATGGGGGCCAGCGGCTCGGGCAAGAGCACGCTGCTGCACCTGGCGGGCGGGCTCGATCTGCCGGACGCCGGTTCGGTGGTCGTCGAGGATCGCGACATCACCCGCATGTCGGACCGGCAGCGCACGTTGTTCCGCCGGCGGCGGATGGGGATCATCTTCCAGGCCTACAACCTGCTGCCCACGCTGACGGCGCGGGAGAACGTCGCCGTCCCGCTGCTGGTCGACGGCGAGTCCAACGCGCGGATCAAGCGGCGGGTGGACGAAATCCTCGACCTGGTGCACCGGGGCGAGCGGGCGGACCATCGGCCGCAGGCCATGTCCGGCGGCGAGCAGCAGCGGGTGGCGATCGGGCGGGCCCTGCTCAACGACCCGGCGGTCGTGCTCGCCGACGAGCCCACGGGCAACCTGGATTCCGTCAACGCGGTCGAGATCTGGATGCTGCTGGGCCGGCTGGCCCACGAGCTGGGCAAGAC
>JACQVT010000176.1 GCA_016209665.1 Planctomycetota bacterium
CATGCTCCGCGGGCCGGACGGCTACTGGATCTACAAGGATCTCCCAAACGAGGAGGCTCTCCAGCCGTTCTGGAAGCCATTTGCTGCCATCAATCAGTGGACGACGGAGAATCCCGGACCGCTAGCGGCCGGTGATCTGAGCCGCAGCGCCAGGCCCGATGCCATCCAATGGGTCCACGAGAACAAGCCGGAGGGGATTGCGATCGGCGACGGCCGGATCGTAGCTCGATACGATGGCTCAACCAGCGAAGTCCCGCTCATCGGTGGAAACTTTGACAGCGTTGAGGCTGTCACCGAAGGCTGGAAGGGTAGGGGTTCTCTGCCCCCGCTGGATGAATCGGTCTTCCACTCGGGTCGGGCGAGCATCCGGTTCGAGCCCTCCGCGGCAGGTCAAAGTCCCCGAAGCCCTCACATCGATAAGAAGATTCCTGAAGCAGGACACAAGAAGATCTACGAGGTGTCGTTCTGGGTCAAGACCGCCGGTGCTGGCGATCCCATCCGTTTCTGGGTCGGCCGGGCCAACAGCAGCCAGCATCCGGATTACATGTATTATGCGAACTACTTCCTGCCGCCGGACCACGATTGGATGCGTTTGCGGACCCCGATCACCTGGGGCATGTACAAGGGCTCGCCACCGTTGGTGCTGCGCTTCTGGTGCCCGCCGACGGACGGGAAGGTATGGCTGGATGAGGTGCGGCTGCAGCCGGTGCAGGTTCGCACCCTCGATATCCCGCTCAACCCGCCGGCGGACGCGGCCGGCTGGGGGACTATCGATTGGAAGCTGTCTCCGGCCGACGCCCGGTGCGAGGCCGACATCGAGGACCCCGAGGACGATCACACGCTGCGCAAGCGTCTTTACCCCGGCGACAACGTGGCTCCGTTGGTCGCCGTGGTTGGCCTGAAGCCGGTGGTCCTGCGCCTAAAGGTCTATCCTTCGCCTGCCGAAACAGTGGTCCTGGAGGAAGTGCAGATTCGATTCACGTCGAAGTCCCGTTGATGGTGCACATACATGAGGTTTTCACAAGAACTACGAACAGGTAACTGACCGGCCTCCGAGAGGACCTAAATGACACGACTGCTAGCACTCGATCGTTTCTGCTGGCAACCGAGTGGAATCAATACGTGCTGGCGGCAACGGCGGATAGGAACATGGATCGCGCGGCCAGCCTGGAACTCCGGTTCATCAGGCCTGGTACGGCCTGGTTCGACCTGCTTCAACGTGTTTCCCCGCGTACAAGGGACGCAACGCCGTAGCTCGTACCGGAGAGTTACGTTCCCATCACGCGAAGCGCCGGACGGTCCGTCGGGAGTTCGACCATGCCCAAGCGGCACCTGCTTGTCATCATCATGTTCCTTCTGTCCATGCTGCTCTACGTTGATCGGGTCTGCATCTCCTCGGCGAAGGACGCGATCGCCGGGGACCTGAGTTTGTCCGAGAAGCAGATGGGATGGATCTTCTCGGCGTTTGCCCTGGGATACGCGTTGTGTCAGGTTCCCGCAGGCCTGCTCGCGGACCGATTCGGTCCGCGGATCATCCTCAGTGGCGTCGTGACGTTCTGGTCGGTATTCACCGCCCTGACGGCCGCCGTGTTCAACCTCTGGTCCGCGCTGGTCGTTCGTTTTCTCTTCGGCGCAGGTGAGGCCGGCGCCTTTCCCGGATGCGCCCGCGCCGTCTACTCCTGGATCCCCATGTCCGAAAGAGGGCTGGTTCAAGGCCTGATGTTTTCCGGTTCCCGCTTCGGTGCGGCATTCGCCCTGCCGGCGGTCGCAGGGCTCGTCAGCGCGTTCGGCTGGCGATCGTCCTTCGTCCTCCTCGGTGTCGTCGGCTTTGCCTGGGCCGGCTTCTGGTATATGTGGTTCAGAGACGACCCGGAGACCCATCATCGAATCTCACCAGGAGAGAAGGATCTGATTCTGGGGACGCGCCAGCAAGCGGCGATCGGGAATGAGCCCGCCGCCCGACTCACCGCCGCATCGCTCATCCGGTCGCGCAACGTCTGGCTGCTCATGAGTCAGTACTTCTGCTCGAATTTCACGTTCTTCTTCTGCCTTTCCTGGCTGTTCCCGTTCCTGAAGGCCAAGTACGCGTTGGGCATGGTGGAGACCGGCCTTTATGCGGCGGTGCCTCCTCTTGCCGGTGCTTTCGGCAATTGGGTCGCGGGTGGTCTCGTGGATTGGATCTACCGCCGGGGAAGATGGACGTGGTCTCGCCGAATGCCGGCCATGGCCGGGTTCCTCCTCGCCTCCGCAGGACTCATCGGCAGCGTGTACATGAACACGGCATGGGGAGCGGTTGCGTGTCTGTCCGTGGCCGTTTTCGGAGCCGATATGACCATTGCCCCGTCCTGGTGCGTGTGCATTGACATCGGCCGACGTTCGGCCGGCACCGTCTCGGGGACCATGAACATGGCGGGCAATCTCGGATCCTTTGTCACCTCGCTCGCCTTCCCTTATCTGCTTGCCTGGACCGGCACACACAATACCTTTTTTGTCGTCGGCGCGGTCTTGAATGGCCTCGCGGCGGTAGGATGGCTTTTCACGTATCCCGATCGCTCGCTGAAAGACTACTGAGGTGCCAAGATCACCGTCTCACGTGCTTGAGTGATGCACCTGCCCGCACGCTGTTTCACAAAGGGGGGATGGGCGTTACAGGACTCGAACGCCGATCCGTAACTGACTGTCAGGATAACAACTTACGAGAATCGACACCAGCCGGCGCTGCAAATTCCGGTGCACTTGGCGCATCGGACGGCCCTGAACCGCCCCCGGTACACGGTCTGGACGACGCCGATCTGCGGGCGATCGTCGAGGCGTGGCCGGGGCTGCCGGCGGGCGTGCGGGCGGATGTCCTGGTCATTGTCCGGCGGGCGATGGAGCAACGGCCGTGATGTCAGACGTGACGCAGGACGCGACGCGATGGGCCAGACCGGCCACGATACCCGGCAGACGCGCCAAGGGGCGGCAATCGCGTCCTGCGCTTCCGTGCAACGTCGACGACGGTCGCCACGGCGGACCAGGGTGGACGGCGGGCCGGGCATGGGGCCCCCTGGCGGTCCGGCGATTTTTGGGTCGCCCCCCCGCCCGCGCCGGCCTTCCCGGCACTACATAGCCTCCCTGTGTCCCGCCGGTCGATGGGGAGCCGGAGTGAACTGACATGAGCGACAAACGACCCTACAGCCCGCGAAGGCTTGCAGGACTGAAACGTGGGGGAATCCAAGAGCATCTCGGGGGCGCGAAGGGCGGCCGTTACCGTTTGAGAAGGCTCCTCCAGCGCAACGTCAAACCCGACGACCTTCCGAAGAAGGCATCGAAGGTTGCAAACAAGGCGTGGGCGGTTCGTAACGCCTTCGTCGACCCGCTGGACATTGACCTGTCCGGGTGTCCCAGTTACGAGGCGTGGGGGCTGTTGATCGCGACGGCGCTCAATCCTGAGACATTGTTTGACGACTACAAGAAGGTCAGCGTCTCAAAGGACGACCTCGAACGTGAGCGGCGGATGATGGACACGTCCGAGATCGAGCGGCACCTGGACCTGGCCCTGAAAGATTTCGAGGAGAGGCTGGCTCGTGGGGAACCCGTCAACTGAGGCCACCGTCCCATGCCACCACCCGGTTACACCGTAGCGGCACCGTCGAAACCAGCGGCGGCGCGGGGGCGATTCGGGCGCTACGTTGTCAAGCGAAAACTAGCAGAAAACGCTTAACCCGCGCCGGGGGCGGGCGTTACGGTGTGAACGGATAGCACCTGGACGAAGGCAATTCGGGTGACGATGGGGGTTGGGAGATAGGGGGGCGGCCCCGCGACGTGCGAAATGCGGTAATCTGCCCTGTCGACCCCTGCCCCGCCCCTTGGCAGCAATCACACCCGGTCATCACATTTCACGATCCTGCAATTGATATCATAACCTCTCTGTGCGAGAATGGTGGTCGTCGGGGGTGGGAGGACGCAACCTTCCCAAAACAGGCCACTTCTCAGGAGAACGGTTATGGACGCTTGCAGAGTCAGAGTGATGACCTGTCTCTTGATCGTCTTGGCGGCCGGCGCCAGCGCCAAGGCGGTCAACATCCAATCGGTCGTGGTCGCCAATCCCGGCAATGCCGGCGAACTCTCAGGAACGGGTGGTGAAGGAGGAGACCCCCGAATCTGTGGGAGTGTCGCTTACATCTACGAGATGGGAAAGTTTGAGGTCACGGAGGACCAGTACGCTACGTTCCTGAACGCGGTGGCCCAAACGGACCCCTATGGCTTGTACAGCAACATGATGAACATCGGGCGCAGCGGCACCTCTGGCAACTACCGTTATAACGGGGCTTCTTCGAGCCGTCCGGTCAGTTGGCTCTCTTGGGGTGACGCGGCTCGCTTCTGCAACTGGTTGACCAACGGCCAGCCTGGAATCTCGGGGTATGATGGAAACGGTCAACCCATCTTCGACCCTGTACCACAAAATGCGAATTCGACCGAGGACGGTTCCTATTACCTGAACGGTGCAACCACCAATGCCGCCCTGATGGCCGTGACCCGCAAGGCGAATGCCATTTGGGTCATCCCAAGCGAAGACGAGTGGTACAAGGCGGCGTATCACAAGAACGACGGAGTGACGGCCAACTTCTGGGACTATCCGACTCGAACAAACACGATGCCGATAGCGGAGAATCCACCAGGGGGCGTTAACTCCGTGAATGCTCGCCATGATGGGAATCCCGAGCCCAAGCCGGTAGGGGCGTACATCTACGCTGCAAGTCCATACGGAACGTTCGACCAGGGCGGCAACCTCTGGGAATGGACTGAGGCGGTTGTATCGGTCGGTCGCCAGCTACGCGGCGGCTCGTTCGACCTCGACGCTTCTGCGACGTGGGCGTTAGGGCGCGGTTTCTACTTCAACCCGAATCGAGAGCTGTCCTATACAGGCTTCCGCGTCGCCTACATCCCCGAACCCGCTACGGTTTGTCTTCTGATGATTGGCGCTCTGCTGGCAAGGCGTAAGCGGTGGTAGTCCACGGCCTTCAGAGGCACGCAGCCGTCCGCCGTGATAGAATGCCGTCGGGTAGGTCTGGCTGTTGCAACGGCCGGACCCTGCGGCCCGGCGGCGATGGCGTTCTCACCTGCACGTCATCCCGCCCGGCCGGCCCGAAAGCAGGTGAATCATGTCCGAACACACAGCCCCTCAGATAGAAGCACGCTTTGCCCCAGACCCCGAAACGATCGCGCACGCGAAGTCGTCGGGGAAACACCGCCCTGGGCCTGATCTTGCACGCTTGCTCTGGCCAGACCGCAAACCGTATCAGCAGACAAGCGAGGATCGGGATCGCTTGCGCGAGATCGCCGTCGCGGTGGGACAGGTGTTTGGTAACCGGACCCACGTTTGGCAACTGCGCCGGGAGACCTATCGCGCGCTGACCGGATGGCGAGGCAGTATCGATCGTACGGAGCTTTCGGTTCAGCTTGAGCGAAACGAGGTGTTGTTGTGGCTCGTGGCGATTTACGACCGGCACGTCAGGCGGCAACATGACGCGGGGAATACTCGGTCGCGGCGGATTCGCAAGCCCACATGGGGCGGGCGCGAGTCGTACAACCCACAACGAATTAAGCGGAACAATGTGTACAAGCTCTTCATCGAAGCCGTTCCGTACCTGGACCGCGCGGCCATTGAACGGCTTGCCGGGCATCTGGATGATTTCGAGTGGTTCAAGGCTGCGGCCCAGCCGGCGGGCGGGCGACCGAAGGTCGGCCCCGTGGACAACAAGGCCCAGCTCAAGAGCATTCCCATGTTCGACGCCAAGTCGACCCAGTGGGTGAAGAACAAGACTGCGGCCAACATAGAGGAGGTCGGGGTCGACACCCTGGCAGACTACCGTTTGGCATCCAATGGCGGCATCGTGGCCGACGATGGGATGAGGGGCATTGACCGTGACGGCCGCATGTGGCGGAAGGTCGGAACAAAGAGAAGTCATCCCCGCTACCTGCTGACAAGCCTCAAGAAGAAACCTCGAACACATACCTCCTGAAATCGTCGATTAAATCGTCGAATCGACGATTCTCCGATTCGCCTGCCTCACAAACGCGAGCCATGAATAGAGCGGCCGGGCAAGTAGCCCGCGTGCACTGACGTGCCGCGTTCCCCGGTCGTCTATTCGGAGTGCTTGCGATGGAGAGTTTGCTGACGATTCGCGACGTGGCAGCGACCCTGCGGCTGTCGCAGCGGGCGGTTTGGTCGATGTTGTCCAGCGGCAGATTCGGGCCAGAAGTGATTCGGCTCGGTAGAAGCGTCCGCATAAGGTCCGGCGAACTCTCGGATTGGGTTCTGGCCGGTTGCCCGAACCGGGTGGACTGGCAGGCCCAGCGAGGGGAGGCGGTGCCGTGATGGGCGCAACCGTTGCGCCATCTTCGGATCGCAGCACCGACGGGGCGCCTATCGAGGCCGAAGATGCAGAGGCCGCGCTGTTGGGTTCAATGCTCGTAAGCATCGACGGCGCGGCGATCGACGCGGCTGTCTCTGTGCTGGGTGAAGACGCAGACGTGGCGTTCACGTTGCCGGCCTGGCAGACGCTCTATCGAACGTTGGTCACGATGCGGGCGGAGCGCACGCCGGTTGATATCGTCACTCTCCGGGACGATCTCGAGCGGCACGGTCTGTTGGAGAAAATTGGCGGCGTTGACGGCCTTGTTGATCTATCCGAGCGCGTGCCGCACCCCGGTCACGTTGAGCACTACGCCAAGATCGTTCGGGACCAGTGGCGGCGGCGCGAAGTGGATGCGGCATGTTGGCGAGCGCAGGAGGCGCTGAAGAACCCGGCAGTGGACGTGGGGGAAGTAATCGCCAGCCTGCGTGAAGCTATGCAGCCCGTCGAGGCCGGGGTACATGACGGCACGATCCAGCCCGCGTTCATCGATGCCGTTGACTTGATGGGGGAATACCAGCACATGAGACCGCCAGTTGTCGAGGGGTTGTTGCGTCTGGGTGAAACGCTGAACGTCATTGCTGCCGCCAAGCTGCGGAAATCGTGGCTTGTCTTGGGGCTGCTCTTGTGCTTGGCCGCGGGTCGGTCATGGTTGGGATTCCAAACCCGACGGTGCCGGGTACTTCTCATCGACAACGAATTGCATCAGGAGACGCTGGCCCGGCGGATTCCGAAGGTAATGGAAGCGCTGGCGATCAAGCCAGCGGAGATCGCGGGGCGGTTCTCCATTGAGTCCCTGCGCGGCCGGCTGGTCGACATCTACCAGATGTCCGGCTACTTCAAGGCCATCCCTGCCGGGCAGTTCGATGTCATCGCGCTGGATGCGTGGTACCGTTTTCAGCCGAGGGACAGCGACGAGAATTCAAACGCGGCCATCTGTGCGGCGTATTCGGCCTTGGATCGGTACGCCAAGCAGACCGGCGCGGCGTTCGTGGTGGTCCATCACTCCAGCAAGGGCTGGCAGGGTGAGAAGCGGGTGGTCGACGTGGGCGCGGGTGCCGGCGCCCAAGCCCGGGCCGCAGATGCCCACCTGATACTTCGCGAGCACGCCGAGACGGACTGCGTCGTCCTGGAGGCCGCGGTACGGAGCTGGCCCCCTGTGCCGCCCGCGGTCCTACGGTGGACGTTCCCAGTCTGGACGCCGGCCCCGGACCTGAAACCGGCTGACCTGCGGAAGCCCCGAGCCGGCAACCGAGGGAAGCAGGCTGAACCAGAGGCCCCGGCCGTGGTCATCGCGCCACCGTGGAGCCCCGAGCGGTTCGCCGGCGAGTTCGTGCCGGCCGCCCCGACACCCCGAGCGAAGATCATCGCCCTGGCGGTTGCCGCCGGCGTCAAGGAACGGCGGGCGGAGAAGCTGCTGGGTGAGGCTGAAAGCCTGGGTCTGGCCTACAAGGTGGCCGTCCCGAAGGACAAGCGGGCCTTCTACCAGAACGTCCCGGAACCTGCTTTGGACACTCACACACACACCGCGCGCCCCCCCACACCCCCCCGGCGTGGTGCAGAAGCACCCGCCGGGGTTGGGGTCGGTGCGTGTGATGCGTGTTCGGGGGCATCTATATGACGCAGCTATCCCTGTGGGCTACACCGCAAGCCCGGCCAGCCACAGAGCCGGCCCCGCGACCCCCAGAGCTGCGCTGTGCGTGCGGAAGCCGGGCGGTCTGCCTGCAACGGCTGGACGACGGGATGCACTACGACTGCCTGCTGTGCGGATGGAATTGGACCGGTCCGGCCGGTGAGGCGGAAGGGCAGGCCCGGCGGGCGGCGGCGAACCATGCATTGATTCTTGCTTGACTCAATCAGGGACATGGAGTATACTATGGCCGTGGAAGTGTTCTTGACGCCGGCGGCGCGGGACGGGATGAATGACCTGCCGATGGTCATTTTGCGGCGGGTCAACGCCCTGTTGGAGCGGCTGGCGAAGTGGCCGAACCTCAGCGGGGCCAAGCCGCTGACCGGTCCCCTGGCGGGACGCTACCGGATCAGGACGGGCGACTATCGCGTGCAGTTCTACGTCGCGGGCGGGCGGGTGATCGTCGAGCGAATCGGCCACCGCGACGGGTTCTATGAGAGGTGAGCTATGGTCCAGTGCATCACGCTGTCGGGCAAAGATTACGTCGTCATGGAGCGGAAGGAATACGAGCGGATCATGGCCGAGACCAAGGCCGACCTGCCGGCGCTGCCCGAGCCCGACGCTGAAGGGCTGACGCCGGCCGTCGACTACGGGCGGGTACTGCTGGCCCGCAAGATCATCCGGCGGCGCGAAGTCCTGGGCTGGACGCAGACCGAACTGGCCAAACGGGCGAGGATTCGCGTCGAGACGCTGAACCGCGTGGAGCGGGGCCGGGTCAACCCGGACGAATCCACTATGCGCAAGCTGGTCCGGGCGATGGAGAAGGGCGAGGCGGCCGTAAGGACAAAGGGTAGGTGACACGATGGCGAAAACGCGGTCCATCATCCCGGCGGAGCGGATCGACCGGTCGATCGTGCTGATCCGGGGGCAGAAGGTCATGCTCGACGCCGATCTGGCGAGGTTGTACGGCGTCGAAACCAAGGCCCTGGTCCGGGCGACGAAGCGCAACATCGACCGGTTCCCCTCGGACTTCATGTTTCAACTCACCACGGCGGAGTTCACAGATTTGAGGAGCCAAATTGGCACCTCAAAGAACTTGAAATCACAATCTGGCACCTCAAGCCGGGGAGGCCGACGCTACCGCCCCTACGCTTTCACCGAGCAAGGGGTGGCCATGCTGTCGAGCGTGCTCAAGAGTCAGCGGGCCGTCCGAGTGAACGTCGAGATCATGCGGGCCTTCGTGCGGTTGCGGCAAGTGCTGGCCACCAACGCGGCCTTGGCCCGGCGGCTGGACGAGCTGGAGGCCAAGGTCGGACGACACGATGAGCAGTTCACGGCCGTGATTCGGGCGATTCGAGACCTGATGGAACCGCCACCCGACCCGCCACGCAAGCGGATCGGCTTTGCGACCGAGGCGGAAGGGCGAGTAACACTAGGCAGGTGACGCGATGGCGAGTCTGCTGCGGGACGACAAGGGACGGTTTGTGGTGCAGGTGGTCCGCAGCGACGGCCGCCGACCGTCGATCCGGCTGGGCACGCGGTCTGAGC
>JACQVT010000026.1 GCA_016209665.1 Planctomycetota bacterium
ACTTGGCCCCGCCGATGCCGTGCACGAACAAGTCGCATACCAGCAGCCGGGCCCACAGCGTCAACGTAAGGGACCGCGGCCGGACGACCCACGGACTCAGGCCAGCCAACGCGCCCGTCGGGTCGCGCAGCAGGTCGCGTCTGGCGACCTCGGCGATCGCCTGGGCGTCGGCGTGCAAGACGACGGTCTCGTGGCGGCCGGCGACCCACAGGCGCCGCCGCTGCTGGAGCGGCTGGTAGATCCAGAAGGGGGCCTCGATTCGATCGCCGTCGCGCTTCAGGTCGGGCAGCGGGCGGTCCACGCCGCGCACGCGCTGCTCATGCCGATACGCGGCCAGCGAGGCGTTGTAGTCGCGGGCGAACCGTTCGAGGTTGAGGAGAACGTCGGCGACGAACGGTCCGTCGAATGCCCGGCTCACCCGCAGTTCGTGCAGGTCCGCGCCGAGCGTCCGGTCGATGCCGGCCCGGGCGGCCAGATGCTGTTCGACGAAGTCTCGCGGGTGAGCGGCCGTGGCCAGGCCCCGGCAGTACTCGCCGATAACCGAGTCGCTCGCCGCGCTCCCGACGCCGCGCTGCAGTGCTTCGATCGCCGCCGGTTCCAGCGGTGATCGCCCCTCGTAGGCCGCCGCGGCCACGCCGTTCAGCAGCGGGATTACGCGGGCCGTGATGTAGCCCTCCGCGTCGATCGCGGGCACCGTCAGTCCCGTCGAGCGCGGCGCATCGTTGTCGACAACCAAGATCGCTCCGTGCGTCCCCGCCGCACGGGCGACGTGGTGCACGACCACGTTCTTGGCCCACACGCCCGGGTGGATGAACTCGGGCTGATGACCGCAGGCGATCACCAGGGGCGCCAATGCCGTTGTCGGTTGAACCGTCTGGCCCTCTTGGGGGGCGGGCATCCTGCCCGCCTCCTCGGACGTACACGACCCGTCGCGGCGAAGCGCCGGGTCGCGGCCGGCTGCCCGTCGCTCGACCTGCCCGATGCCGGGCGGGGAGGATGCCCGCCCGCCGCTCTCCGCAGGCGATTCACCAACCGAGCCCGCACTCGGCTCGAGGCCGAACAACCGTTGGCGCGTCTGCCGGCGCACGGTCCCCAGTGGAACGCCGGCCATCAGCAGGCCCTCGTGGGTCGCCGAGTGCGCGCGAACGTGGTCCTCGATGAGTCCGCGCCATGTGCTCACGGCCGGCTCGATCAACACCTGGCCGTCTTCGCGCGGGGCGTGCAGGAGGTCGAACCTCAGCATGGTTCGGTCAGGGAGTCGCAGATAGCCTGCCCGGCGGTCTGCCCGGTCAGGCGGGTGCCGTCGCCGCGGGGCGACATCGTCTGCTCAGCCAACGCATGGATGAGCACGTCGTAGTAGTAGAGCAGACGGGCGGTCGGATTGTCCAGTGAGCCCCCGAACTGGCGGTTGGGATCGTTGTAGATGAGGCTGACTGGAATCTCGCGGATGCGCAGACCCAGCCGGGCCGCCTGCACCCACAACTGCAGCGGCATCCCGTAGCCGGGCACGGTGATATGCAGCCGGGCCAGCGACGACACGCGGTGGGCCTTGAACCCGCAGAAGGCATCGGTGATGTCCAGCCGCAGGATCTCGTTGAGCAGATCGGTGATAGTCTGGTTGATCGCCCGGCGATCGGGCGGGGCGGCGGTCTGGGCACCGCCGTTCTCGAGATAGCGCGAGCCGCTGATGATGTCGGCATCATCCTGTCTCGCCCGCTCGACGAAGGCCGGGATATGGCTCGGCTCGTGCTGCTCGTCGCAGTCCATGGTGATCAGCCAGTCGTAGCGCCGGCAGATGGCGAACCGGAATGCATCCTTGAGCGACTGGCCGTAGCCCAGGTTGTGCGGATGGCGAATCCGGCAGATGCCCGTCTCGGCGGCGAGCAAGGCGGGCGTCTCGTCGGTCGAGCCGTCGTCGACGACCAGGATGTCCGACGCGAAGCGGCGAATCTGCGCGAGCACCGGCCGGACCGTGGCCGCCTCGTTGAAGATGGGCACCGCAACCAGAAACCGCATGGTCATCCTCCTCGGCCCCGAGCCGGCGTCACGCGAGCAGCGCGCAATCGACGGCGGGCGGCGGCCAGTGTCACCCCGGGCTGGACCGCGCCGCCCGGCGTGACAGAGAATGATAGCCCACACGCCTTATAAAAACCGCCTCCGGGATCGACCCTGCGGCGTCGAAATCCCGTCGCGGGCCGGCCGACCGCCCCCCTCGCCTCCTTCCCGCCTTCCCTCCAGGCCTCGGGCCGCCCGTGGCACGAGCCTTGACACTGGTGGCTTGTGACAGCCAATTCTCCGGGTGCATGGGTCGGTACTCCGACCCGTGACGCTTGCGGCGAGAGCCACGGGCCTGAGCGCAAGCCCAAGCCACCCCGCAGATTCAGATGTGTTGAGGCACTAACAGCCCGGCGGCTGGTCGGCCGCGCCTTGGCAGGTGCGGAACAGGTTCAAGTCGACCGAATCCACATCGCCGTCGTCGTCGAGGTCCGCATCCGCGCAGCCTTCGCCGTAGGGCAGCCCCTGGTCGCTCAGGCATTGCTGGAAGTGCCCATAGTCTTCCTGATCGACATCCGTATCGCCATCGAAGTCCCCGGCGACCAGCATGCCGCACGCGGTCGCGGCGGCGGCGTAATTCAGAGTCAGATCGTGGGCGAACGCGGCATAGCACAACAGCGTGCCCCTCGGCCGGCCGGTATCCGTGAAGCTGTCGGTCGTACCGGGAGCGTTCCCTTTCTCCACCACCAGCTTGCCGTCGGTCAGCCCGGTGGGCGGCGAACCGACCTTCACGCGGATCATCGTGGCCGAGAAATCCGACGTGGCCGGGTTGGTCCAATTCAGACCCATCGAACCGCCGGCCCGGGTCAGCATCAGGCCCGTCACCGGGCCGGGCGGCTGGGTGTCGGGTGCCGGCAGCGGATACGTCCGGTAGCGGCGCACGTAGATGTTGTCGTACTGCCAGAACCAGTAAATCAGGAACTCACCGCTGACGGTGTTGACCACGGTCATCGGGTCCCAGTTGCCGAACCCGACCACGTCGCCGTTGGTGCGGAACGGCTCGCCGATGTACGCGCCGGTCTCGCTCAGCCGGCGTCCGAAATTGCTCGCGCTGCAGCAGTGGGCCCAGGTGGCGAGATACTCCTTGGTGACCGGGTTCCAGGCGATGGCGGACATGCCCCCGTTGTAGAACGTGTCGGGGGTGGCGGGGAACCGGGGGCCCTCCAGCGCACCGGCGGCGCTGAGGAACTGTAGCCACGGGGTGGGGCTGCCGCCGTCGTAGATGACCAGATAGCGGTTCATGTCCGGGTCGTAGGCGACATCGCCGTTGGAATCGTAATCGGGCGTGGCTGATATCGTGATGTTCGATCCGAGCATCGCCCCATCGGAGGCCCTCACCCGCTGGGCGTAATAGTCCCACCAGGTCAAGGGCTCGGTCTCGTAGTACGCCTGGAAGGTCACGAGGAACTCGTTGCTCGCGGAGTTCCAGGCGATGGAAGGATTCCCGGCCCAAACGTAGGGGGCGGTGCTGGCGTGAAAGGTGCTGCCCACCGGGACGGCCGTGCTGTCGAGCCTTCGAGCGTAAAGCGGGTTCGGATGATCATAGCCGCTGTCCCAAACCAGAAGGTACGAGTCGCTCGTCGGCGAATACGCGACGTTGCTGTTGAAGGCCCCGGGCAGACTGGTGATCCAGTTGCTCATGCCGATGAGGGCGCCGTTTTCGGCGTTTATCCGCTGCACACGGAGTTCATCGTGGAGACCTCCGCTTGCCGTGTAGCCGCCGTAAGCGATGAGGTACTCACGGCGGGCGCTGTTGTAGCAGACGTGCGGGCCGCCGGCTCCCTCGAGATCATCGACGATCCATCCTTCGGCGCCGATCCTCGCCCCGGCCGCGTCGAGGCGGTAATACGAAATGACCGAGGGCTTGCCCTTGCCGCTGTCGAAGTAGCAGATCAGGTACTCGTTGCGGTCGGGGTTGTAGCACATGGCGTGCTGACGCTGGGCGCCGACCACGCCGGCGACGAAGTAGGGGTCGTTCACCAGCTCGGCGGATACATAGAACCAGTGCGATTGTTCGCTCCACGGCCCCCAGCCGTTGGCGTTGTGCAGGCGGACGAACACGTAGTACCACCGCTGGGGAACCAGCGGACCTGACATGGCCGTGTCTGTCAGCGACGACAGGTAAACGATGCCGGAGTTCCAGCCGTCGGCCGAGGACGGCGTGTTGGCCGAGCCAATGTGCACCTCGTAGGCGTCGATGGGCACGGTGGTCCAGGTGATGTCCGGCGAGTTGGAGCCCAGCGTCATGCCGGCCGCGGGCCAAGTGATCGTCGGTGCCGCCGGCGGGTTCGGGCCGAAGGTCACCTGCACCGGCGGGCTGTGCGCGGCCCCAAACCACTCGATGTGTTCCTGAACCATCTGGAAGGTGATGGTGAAGTAGCCCGTCGCGATCGGGGCGGTGATGGTGAAGTTGAATGTTTTCTCCTGGTCCGGGGCAATCGCGTCTCTGTCCGTCAGCTCGATCCGCCCCGGAGCGATCAAGGGGCTGGTGCCCTGCTCGCCGAGCTTGTACTCGGCGGCCCGAGTCCAGGTCGTGGTCCCGGTGTTCCGCATGGTTACCGAAACGTCGTATGCGTAGCCCGGTGACATCACGGCCGGGAGGGTCGAACGGACCGCCGTGGCGTTATTCCCGGCCCGCACCGATGCCGGCAGCAATCCCCCGGCCGCCGCGAGCCCGGCCGCGATCCAGACGGTCGATAGCGGACCTGAACGGGCGTCACGATGTTGTCGCCTTTGCATGACGTGGAACCCTGCTCGATTCTATCCGAACCGCCCCGGCCTCTGCTAGCAGGAACCCGTGGATTCGACGACGACCTTGGCGAATTCTCCCACAATCCGTTCCTCGTCGCTGGAGAGCGGCTGGCTCCGCTGAGACCACGCCGCAAACCGCACCGCTTCCTCACCCAACTTTTCATCGCGCGGCCTGATATGTCCGGCGAGTTCCATCAGCTTGGTGGAGTCGGCACCAAGAAAAGTTGGCCACGAAAAACACGAAACGACACGAAAACAGAACACAGGCGGCGGTTATCGTCGTGGCCGAGGGTGCTTGGAGCCATCCCTGGTGAAACGTCCCCGACACCGACTGGGTTGGCTGGGCATCGGCGTTCTCATGCTGCCCATCCTCGGTTGGGTCGATGGGCTTCACGCCAAGACGGGCCTACGGTCTGCTTTACGCCGCCGCAGGGGGACTTTGGGTGACCGGGTTCCTGTATTGGGCGGTCAGAAAGCCCCTCGACCGCCGGCCACCACCGCATTCCTGTCGGAGCTGCCGCTACGATCTGACCGGTAACGTCAGCGGCGTGTGCCCGGAATGCGGATTGAAAGTGATGGATGGAAAATCGGGCCGGCCGGAGAAAAGGTCGTCACTGATTTCGCCGGCGGCAGGAGGCGAGGGCGGGCCGAGAGGCTGAATCTGCCGGCTTGGCGGGGAGTCCAAACGGTTGGAGGCCGGCGCCACGGCCGCCGCGCCGTCCGCTGG
>JACQVT010000162.1 GCA_016209665.1 Planctomycetota bacterium
GCCGCATACAGCGCCACCACCGTCTTGCCGCTGCCGACGTCGCCTTGCAAGAGACGGGTCATCGGCCGATCGGACGCCATGTCGGCGACGGTCTCGCGGATGACCTTGTCCTGGGAGCCCGTCAGGGCAAACGGGAACCGCCGCCGGATGTGCTCGTCGATCTTGGGCGTGAGCGGCAGTTGCGGGGCTCGGGCGTTCGTCGCCGCCCACCGCCGCTGCAGCGTGATGGCGAGCTGCATCAGGAATAGCTCCTCATAGGCCAGCCGGCGGCGGGCGGGGCCGATCTCCTCGCTCGTCCGCGGCTGGTGCATGGCCCGGATGGCCTCCGTGCGGCCGATGAGGTTGCGCTTGCCCCGCAGGGCCTCGGGCAGCGGCTCGACGACCGCGGGCAGAGCCTCGGCCAGGGCGGTCTCGACCATCCGGGCGATCTGGCGCGAATCGAGCTTTTCGACCGCGGAATAGACCGGCACCAGCCTCGGATGGTCCCAGCGGGCGGGGTCCTCGTCGGGATCGAGCCATTCGATGCGGGGGTTGACCATCTGGCCCAGGTCGTTGTGCACGCCCACCGTGCCGTAGAGCCGCACGATGTCGCCGTACCGCAGCTTGTCGCCGAGGTAGGGGGCGTTGAACCAGGTGACCAGCAGCACGCCCGTGCTGTCGCGGATGCGGGCGTTGACCGTCTGGTTGCGGAACGCCCCGCGGACGTTGATCCGCTCGACGGCCCCGATCACGGTGGCGGCGGCGTCAAGCTGGAGGGTGTCGATCCGCTGCGGCCGGCCCTGGTCCTCGTGGCGGAAGGGGAAATACTCAATCAGGTCGCCGACGGTGGCGATGCCCAGCGATGCCAATATCTCGGCACGATGCGGTCCGACGCCGCGCAGATACTGAATCGGCTTGTCCAGAATGGGCGCGGGCACCGGTCGACCGGTCGTCCGCGGCGCCCGCGGGTTTGCGTCGGCCCGCCCGCCGGGATGAGCGGACCCGCTGGAGTCCAGGGCTCGGGAGCCACCGGTCGGGCCTTCAGGTCGCACGACGGGCCTCCCCCTCCTCGATCCGGCCGGGCGGCGCGCCCCTCGGCGTAAGGCCCCCGCGGCCACCGGACCGTTACGGAATCACGATCTTGGTCCCGACCGGCAGCTTGTTGGGACCATCCTTCAGGACGCCCTTGTTGGCGTTGTAAATCTTCATGTAGTTCTTGGTCGTGCCGTAGAACTTCTGTGATATTTTTTGCAGCGTGTCGCCCTTGCGAACCACGTAGGTCCGGCTGCCCGTCTTGGCCGTCGGGGCGTAGCTCTCCTTGGGCTTAGCCTTCGTGGCCCTGGGGGCGCTGGGCGCCGGCTCGATGGTGGTGATCGGCTCTGCCGCCGGGGGGGCCGGCTCCGCGGTCGTCATCGGCTGGGCGGGCGCGTGATGCTCCGGCTCGGGAATCTGGGCGTTGGGATAGGGCTCGACCGGCGGCGGCGGCGGAGCCTGCTCCTCGGTCTCGGGCTTCTTGGGCTGCTCGCAGCCGAACGTCAGCAGGGCCAGGGCCAAGCCCATGATCGCGGCGACTGCCTGAAGGCGTTTCATCTTGAGTGTCTCCTTGGACGAGTCCGCGGCCCGCCACCTCCGGCGGCCAGGCGCGGTCAACGGGAAGGATCATAACCCCGCCCCAAGCCAAGTCAACCGAACGATCCGGGCCGGTCAGCCCCCGGGGCCGTGACAAAAACGGGCATGTCAGAGCCCCGAGCGCAAGCGAGTGGGTTGCCGCGGCCGCTTCTGGCCAATGGTTGCCGACTCAACCCGTCGCTGGACTTCGGCGAACTCAGTCGAGCCGCGCTCCGGGCTCTGAAACCAGCGGGGTGTGGCACAGTCGCCCTCGACTGTGCATTCTGACGCCCGCTGAACTCAGCCGAGGGCGGCTGAGCCACACGGCGGCCCCAATCCTCTGCCACACTCTCAGTCTCCCGCAACCGGCCTCATTTCACGTGCCACCAGGACGATGCCCAGCAGGATGAGCGTGATCCCCGCCCATTGGACGACCGACAACGTCTCGCCCAGGTAACGCCAGGCCACGACGGCGATGATCGCGAAACCCGCTCCCACCATGATCGGATACGCCAGGCTGATGGGGATCCTCTTGAGGGCGTAGGTATAGAACAACACGTTGGTGGCGAAACAGAACAGGCCCAGTACCAGCACCCAGTTGTGAGCGATCGCTCCCCGGATGGACGACAGGCCGAGTTCCAGCCGCGGGCCGGGCGAATCGAGGTGCTTGGCGCCGACCTTCATCATCAGGTTGGCGCTGGCATTCAGCAGCAGGGCCAGGACGAGTGCAGCCAGGTATCGCATAGTGGGGCTCCAACGCGCGTCAACCCGGACGTTCTAGGGTGCGTGACAGCATCGGCGGGGTATTTCAGAGCCCCGAGCGCAAGCGAGTGGGTTGCGCCGGCGGCGTCTGACCCACGCATGCGAGGCAACCCGTCGCTGGCGCTCCGGGCTCTGAAACCACCACCTCGCCCGACCTGCCTGAACTATCACGTACCCGACGTTCTGCGATCGCCCGGGGTCGGGTGACGTCCATCGGCCGCGCATTGTATAAGATGCCGCTCCACAAGCTAATGGGCTTCGTGTGGGACCGGCATCTTGCCGGTCCAGTTGGCACCCTCCGAGCCGGTCTCATCCGTGCCGGAGCCGCCTGCAGAGGGTGACCATCCTGCCAACCGGAGGCTGGTCATGAAGTACGTCCACGTGGTGCTGCTGACGTGCAAGCCAAGCACGCCGGATGTCTTCTGGGAGGTCGAATCATGAAACCCGCATCTGACGTGCCGGCATCCGATCCCGGCCGTTCCCGCAACATTCCGACCGGGCCGCCCGCCCCAACCGGCGATCCGCTCATCGACGAGGTCCGCGCCATCAAGTACGAGTTGTCCGCCCGTTTCGACCACGACATTGGAAGGCTCGGCGCCTATCTCAAAGCCGTCCAGGAGGACATCGCCCGACGCGAGCCCCAGCGGGTCGTCAGGCGGCCAGGGCAAACGCAGCACCCGGGGATATAGCCGAGGCCATCGAGCACAACGAGCGGGTCTTCCTCTACGGCCCCAGCGGCACGGGCAAGACCTCGCTCGTCCGCGAAATCGCCGCCGCAGTCCGCAGGCCCGTCCGCCGCGTCTCGCTCAACGGCGAGACCAGCGTCGCCGACTTCATCGGCCACTGGCCGTTGGGGCGGACCAAGGTCAGCTCCCGAGCCGATCAAGGTGTGGCTCTGGTCCACGTGCAGGGGGGAGGCGGCGGGTTGCTGGCACGCCGCCTCCCTCATAGCACACAGGTGCGATCTTGGCCGTTTGCCGCCGTTCAACGCCTTGCGCGGGTCCGAAGTCATTTCGTGAAAACACCGAAACAACGCTGGACCCCGCCGATCTCTGGTGATAGGCTTCCCAGGGCCAAGACGGGGAGGACCGCCCACACGGTTAGTTGGGATCTTGCCGATGAGAATCTTCTTGACAGGGGTCGGTTGCGTTGGGAAAACGGCGATCGGGGCCAAGCTTGCCGTCTTGCTGCAAATGGCC
>JACQVT010000195.1 GCA_016209665.1 Planctomycetota bacterium
CCTAAAACCCGTGTGGGACCGGCTTCCAGCCGGTCGGTTTTCAGGGTTTTAGGATGCACAGTATGTAGATGTAGCCGCTCACCAGCGGGTCCCCCCGATCTGTCCGCGCGTCCAAAGCTGGCCGAGCCGGTACTGGTTGAGCCATGTCGCCAGTTCTTTGGCGTCCAGCCGGCGAGCGGCTGTTTGCCCCTCGTGCTTCTCGACCACGACCACCGACTCGGGCCGTTCCGTCATGGCGTCTACCAGCAGGTCTGAATGCGTCGTCACGACAAGCTGTGTTCGCTCGGAGGCTGTTGCCAGCAAGTCCGCCACCTTTGGGAGCATGTCCGGGTGTAGTCCCAGTTCGGGCTCTTCAATACAGACGAGAGGCGGCGGTTCGGGATCGCAGAGGATGGCCAACAGACATAGATACCGAAGCGTGCCGTCCGACAACCGACTGGCCGGAATGATGAAGTCCCGTTCGCTCAGGAACACCTCGACCGTGCCGCCTTTGATCCGCACGTCGAAGTCATCCAGACCGGCATACAAGTCCCGGAGCTGCTCGATGATGGCGCGATTCGCTTTGGGCATTCCTCTGAGATGATTCAGGAATAACCCAAGGTTGGAAAAGTCCTCCTCCAGGCGGTCGCCGGGCAAGTCGGCCGATTGCGGGCTGCGAAAAACGGAGGAACGTCCGAATGACCACTCCCGGTATAACCTGAACTTGCCATATACGTTCGCAAGGTGGGCCAGTTCAGGGTACTGATCCGGGTCCCTCCGCTGGGACAAGATCGATTCGTCCATCGCCACGTCTTCCCGTTTCAGGCGACGCCTCGTTCCATCTTGTATCGAGAGCACCGGACGTCCATTCTGGAAACGGTAGAAGAAATGCGCCTCCTCGTGACCGGGAGTCCGCTGGGCATACTCGATCCTCTCGTCAACCAACTCGAACCGCGCCGACGATTGGGTGAACTCAATGCAATGTCGCAGGGATTCCCGCTCCGGGAGATTGGTGATCACGGCCTCGACGGAGGCCCGACCGGACGGTGAACCCTTCCAAATCCACTCCGTTACGCCCCCGCCGCCTTGCCCGCGCATCGGTGCCGTGAGCTTGGTTGCCGCAGAGCGAAGCAGGCCAATGGCTTCGACGAAGTTGGACTTGCCCGACCCGTTCGGCCCGATGAGCACGTTCAGCGGACGCATCTGCAACGTGGGAGATTGCGGGCCGAAGGATAGCAGTCCGCGCAGGGTGAGTTCGTGAATCAACATGAGGGCAGCTCCCCGTAGGGGCCGTTCCGGTCACCACGCCTCAAGACAGAAAGAAAGGGTGTCAAGGTGAATTCTCGTCTCCGCACCATCTTTCCTCCTCTCTTTGCCCACAGCATTCCACGACGCTGGTGGTCCTTTGTCCCGTACCACGCGTGGCCGTGTCCATAGTGTGCCACGCCGACGTGGTCGTTGGCCACCGTGGGCGCGGGTTCACGGACTCACGCCCTCTCGATGCTGCTCGCCGGTTTCAGTTCGCTTCAGTCGGGGTTGCCGCCGATGCCCGGGCCGGTGATGTACTGGAGGAACAGCATCAGGTCGTCCTGGGTTACGGTGCCCAAGGGATCGTTGTCGAGGTTCGCGTCGGCGCAGTTCGGATCGGGTGGGGGAGCGGTGGCGGCGTCCAGGCAGAGCTGGAGGTGGGCAAAGTCCTCCTGGTCGACGTCGTTGTCGTGATCGAAATCGCCGGGCAGCGACGCAGGCCCAACGGTCAGTGTTGCCTGGTTCGAGGTCGCGCTGCCGCATCCGGCGGTAACCACGCAACGGTAGTTCGCCGCGTCGTTGCTGTCGGCGCTGGAAATGGTCAGCGTGGGAGTCGTGACCCCGGAGTAGTGGCCCCCGTTGACCAGGTTCGCACTGTTCTTCTGCCACTGATAGCTCAGCGTGCCGTCGCCGGTGGCGGCCACGGTGAAGGTGGCCGTACCGCCGGCAGAAACGGACTGCGGCTGTGGGTGTTGGGTGATCGCCGTCGCGGCCTTCAGGGTGAGGTTCGCGGCGTTGGAGTTCGTGCTGCCCGCGCCGTTGCTGACGACGCAACGGTAGCTGGCGACATCGCCGCCATCCGCGTTCGAAACCGTCAACGTCGCCGTTGTCGCTCCCGAGTAGTGACCGCCGTTGGACAGGTTGGCCTGATTCTTCTGCCACTGAAAGCTGAGCGGGGCCTCGCCGGTGGCGCCGACGCTGAAGACGGCCGGCCCGCCCGAACAGACGTTCTGGGTCGCGGGCTGTTGCGTGATCGTCGGCGCGGCAACGGGCGTACAACCGGTCACCGTGATGGAATCGAAGCAGGACGCCTTGTTCAACCCGGTGCCGCCGGTCTGGCCGTCCAGCCAGATGGTCATCGACGTGCCGGCGGCGGTCACCGTGCCGCTGAACGGAACCCAGGCATTGCTGGTGGTGGTCTGGGGCGGACTCAAGTCCACGGCCGTGGCCCAGTTGGTGGAGGCGCTGGGGCTGCACTTGACGGTGCAGGTGGCCGAAGCCGAGTTCGTCCTCATCCAGCCGGCGATCGTGTACGTGGCCCCGACGCCGCATCCGGTCACGTCCTGCCGCACGCCGCCGCCGCCGGTCGAACTGGTGTTGGCGATCTGTTGGTATTGCAAGCCGCCTTCCGTCGGGGGCGAGGCCGTCTGGATCGACCAGACGGTCGTGGGGTCCGGGGCCCGCTGATAGCCGGTCCAGTCGTTGCCCACGCCGCCGGTGTTCCCGCCCTCAAAGTCGCCGTTCACCAGGGTGGGGGCGGAGCAGGTCGTGACCGTCAGCGTGGCGGGGTTGGAGGTGGCGCTGCCGTAGGCATTCCAGACCACGCAACGGTAGCTGGCCACGTCGTTGCCGTCGGCCGATGAGATCGTCAGCGTGGCTGTCGTAGCGCCCGAATAGTGTCCGCCATCGGCCAGGTTCGAGCCGTTCTTCTGCCATAAGTAGCTGAGTGTGCCGTCGCCGGTCGCGGTGACCGTGAAGGCAGCGGTCCCGCCCGGACTGACGGTCTGATTCGACGGGTGCTGAGTGATGCTCGGCGGGGTGGCGCCCGGGGTCGCGGTCAGGAGCGACTGGGCCACCCAGCCGATGGTTCCGCCGAAATCGCACTTCCACCAGTAGTAGCCCTTCGCGTAGACACCCATGATCGCGTGGGTCAGGATCGCGCCCTGGGCTCCCGAGGAGAGCGTGGTGATGATGCCGTAGTTGGTGCCCGGCCCGAGCCGACAGTTGGCCGGCCCGAGGGTGTGCACGGTCTGGCCGGCGGTGAACTGTGCGGACTGGAGCTTCGGCTGCACGTTCACCATCATCACGCCGTTGCAGACGCTTCGCTCGCTTCCATCCGACGGGTTGTTGACGACGCTGCCGTTAACCACCATCGTGGACGATCCGCCCCCGTCGAGGTTCACGCCGTCCGTCGCGCCCAGCGTGGATTTGGCCCACTCCCCGAGGGTGGCGCACGACATGCCCACACTCTGGGATGACCTGCCGTCACAGACCACAAAGAAGACGTAGCCTGGGTTCCAGCAGATTGCGGTTCGAGGATTCAGATTGACATAGCCCTGGTAGCTGGGGTGGGCCACCGCATCCGGAACGCGAACCACGTTGTTCTTCAGGAAGTGGTAGTTCGAATTGATGGACGCGAAGACGTTCGACCAGTTCACTCCGGTCTCGGTCTGGCAGGCGTTGGTGCCTTGCACGGTGGGTTCGTTGGTCTCGATGAGTTCCTGGAAGATCCGCACCTGGGAGCCGACCGTGGCGTTGTTCCTCAAGGTTGTTCCCGCACTGCCGTCGGCCGACAGCACCAGATGATCGAAAGGAATCCACGTTGACCCGGTGTTCTGGGCCACCGAACGGATGGTACCGGCCGAATAGCCCGCCCCGGACGTGGTCAGGTTGGGCCGGCTCATCTCCACCAGGACTTCGGTTCGGGTGCCCGAGGGGGTTCGGTTGTCATACTGCGGCGTGAAGATCACCAGGTCGCTGCTGCCCGGATTCCGGTTGATTCCGTCGATCGTCTGGTTTGCCCCGCTGGACACGAACCTCACGTAGACCTTCGCCGCGGTGTGGTCGACGCATTCGCCGTGAAAGGCGGTTCGGTCCGTCTTCCACGCGAACCCGCTGAACGCGCCTTTGTCGGCGAACCAGTGGGCGTACCAGCCTGACTGGATCTGGCCGCCGTCGATCACGCCCGTGGTCACGTTGTAGAAGCCGCCGTTGATGGCCGCCACGACCTGGTTTCTGGCCCCCCAGCTTCCGCCCCACCAGGTGATCGCGTCGTCCTGTCGGGCCGCCTGGTTGCGAACGGTCTCCTTCGCCCCCGCCATCCGGTCATATGCGATGCTCGTATCGATCGTCGCGTTCGGGGTGCTGCGAGTCACGCGGGTCACGAACAGGTTGTTGGGGCCGGGCGCCGTAAACGCCTGGTATTCGATCCCATCGCCGACAACGACCCAGGCGCCCAGACCCGCGGCCGGCTGGCCGGAAATCACGAACAGAATGGCGAGGAGGACCTTGGGTTTCACGTAATCCCTTCCTTTGCCCGTCGGGTCGACATTCGCGGCCCCGAAGAGCGGCCCGGATCCGCCGCGGGCAGATCAATTCGCGCAATTTGGATTCCCGGTTACCCCCGGTCCGGTCATGCATTGCAGGAACAGCAGCACGTCTTCCTGGGTTACGGTGCCAAGGGGATCGTTGTCGAGGTTGGCGTCGGCGCAGTTCGGATCGGGCGGGGGAGCCGTCGCGGCGTCCAGGCACATCTGGAGGTGGGCAAAGTCCTCCTGGTCGACGTCGTTGTC
>JACQVT010000178.1 GCA_016209665.1 Planctomycetota bacterium
CTCCAGCCGGGCCAGCTTCGCCCTGGTGTCGCGGTAATCTTCCAGGGCCCGCGAGGATTCCGGCCCGACGGGGCCGCGATCGGCGAGCATGCCCGCCGGCAAGCCGGAGACGCCGCCACCGTTGCCCGCCGGCGCTTCGGGCACTTTCTCCGCGCGGGCAATCCGGGCCGTAACCATCGCCCGGATCACCGCCGCACCATCAAACTCCAAGCGGCCATCTGCGGTTCGGCGAGAAGACGACCAAGCCAGGGCCAGGACCTCGCCGAACAAGGGCGCGGGAATGCCTGTCACCTCGAGGATCCGCTCGTGTGTGAACCGGGCTCGCGATGGTTCGTCGTCGTAAGTGCGCACTCTGCCAATGACTTTACCCACGCGATTTGCGGATGGGCCTCTTGCCGTCGCCTGGTTTCAGATTCTCGGCGATCTGGGTGAGTTCGCCGGCCAGGCCGGTCATGCAGTTGTACAACTCTTCCTTTGCCGTGTCGATGAACTGGTTCCGCGTCGCCGCGTCACGGAGCTTGGTCAACACCAGCAGTTGGACGCGATTCTCCACCACCACCGGGCCGTAGAACAAGATGGCCCGCGTTCCAGCCTGCTCGCGTCGGGCGGTCGCGGGAATCGTGGGCAACAGACTGCGATCAAAGTGTTGTTGAGAAATGCCGAACAGCCGGCACAACTCAAGCTTGGTGGTCCAGCCCGGCCCACGAACCGGCCCCGGCTTCGTCTTTCGAGGTTTCCGTCGCGGGGATCTCGCCTTCATCTGACAACGCCCCTGTCATCACCCTGCCGTTACGCGCGGATCCGCCGGTCATCGCACCCCGATTTCAGCGTTTCAGCCGCGCCACGGCCGCGCCGCCGCGGCCTGCCAACTACCGCCACCCCCACATACCTCCAAAAAACACCCCACGCGTGCACAAAACTCCACCAATCACGACACCGCTTTGGGGCCACCCGTCGGGGAAGGACCCGTGACGGGGGGGGTGGCGGGACCCTGTCGCTCAAGCCGGACGAACGGTCCCGACCGGCCATCGATGACCACGTTGCTTGCGAACAATCTGACGACATCTTTCTCCGATACGCCCGGTGCAAGCTCCACGTGGCCGATTAAGGTTCCAGCAGGCCGCGGAGCATTGCCCACTCGCATTGCTACGGTTGTAACCATGCTCCACGTGGACGCCTGCGCCGTGGCGTCTGCCGCCGATGGTTCCTGATTTCGTTTCTTGCTGGTCACGTGCTCTCCTTACTACTCGCCCGTGATGATTCTGCCGCCGCTGGGTGCCGCGAGCGCCACTTCCCCGCGTGGCCCACATGCTTGCAGGGCTCCCACGGGCTCACCGCCAGCATCGGCGATGCTTATCCGCCCACCCCCTGGCGTCGCGGACGCAATCACCGCGAGGATTCCCAGCCGATCATTCAACGCCAGGATGCCGTTACCCTGGTCATCCGCCCCGATCTCAACGACCAGGCGGCCCGCCGCGTTGTACAGCCGAATAGCTTCAGGGTTGTTGTGTGTGGCAGATTGGATTTCATAAAACTGGCGCAGCTCCGAGCTGAGCCGCTCACCAAGGTGGGTGACGCCGTCCAGGGCCTCCGACAACTGGAGCATCAGCCGCTCCGCCCGATCCAGCCTTTTGTTGATGCCTCGCCGCATCGTGCCACATTCCTCACCGGCTGCCTGCCGCCGTCTCCCGCGTCATCGTCGGCCGCTCCAGCGTGGGTGGACGCTGCTGATCCTTGAGCGTCTTCGCAGCGTCCATCAGCATGGCCGCCGCCTTGCCGAGCAGCTCGGCGTTTCGCCGCTCGGATTCGCTCGGCGCTCGCTGGTAGGCCCCGCCGCCGGTGTCGAACTCGCTGGGAATCGGCACTTCCCACGGCCGCTGAAGCGCTCCCTGGCGTCGCCTCAGAATCGCCGTGGCTTCACGATACCCCCCCGTTGTACCCACGCCGGATCGGGCCTCGAAACCCAGCATCTCCGCCCGCGTGGCCGTGGCTCCCATGCCGCTGGCCTCGAGCAACGTTCGCAGGCCCTCGCGGTTCACGGCTCCGCTCGCACCGATGAGGTTGCCGAGCAGCAGCTCCTCTTGTGTTTGGGCGTACATGCGCTGGGTACCAGCAAGAACCGCCAGCGGCTCGCCGCGGACCGCGGACACCATGCGCCCGCCCTCGGCGATCAGTCCCGCGTTGCTGGGCAGCATGCCCAACTCCTTGCGATAGAGCTTAGCGATCGGGCTGTTGGGGTCGGTGAGTAGGTCGCGGATCGGAGCCTCGACCGCTTTCTCGAAGCTAGCCGCGGCGTAAAACGACTTGGCCAGCTCGGGGTTGGCCCACAAGTATTCCAACCGTTTTTCCATGCTCGCGATGCCGGGCCGCGCGGGTAACTTCGTCTCACCCGCCTCGATCTGTGCGAATCGCTCTTCGCGACGGATGGCCGCAATTTCCGCTCCGGTGAGCTGCCCGCCCGCCGCCTGCCGTAGTCGGGCCCTCGCGAGGGCCTTGCGGTTTCGTTCCCGCTCCAACGCCTCCGCTTCCGTCAGCGGCCGGGCGGTCGTTTCCGCCGCCGCCCCCGCCGCCGGCAGGAACATTTCGAGTTGTTGAGCTAAGGCGATTGCCCCGGTGCGGGACATCGCGCCCTCGGTATCCGCGCCCATTGTGGACAATGACGCCCACAAAGCCGCCGCCCCGGCGGTCGATGCACCGAATCCACGAACACCGATCAGCGCCTTGGGAATGTTAGCCGCCTGCTGTGAAGGCTCCGAGACGCGCGACAGGCCGCCGACGGCCAACAGCAGTCCCCGATTGACGCGGGCATCCTGCGAGCCGGTCACTTTGGCCAGATCCAACATCGCGCCGGCGAACGAGGGCAGCGACTCCGGC
>JACQVT010000167.1 GCA_016209665.1 Planctomycetota bacterium
CGACCTCGTCGAGCCGGCGGGTTATCTCGAACTCAATCCGATGCCGGCGGACTACGGTCACTACTGGATCGGCCACTGCGTTGTCGACCCGCAACTCCGCGGCGCGGGCCTTGGCCGACACCTGGTGCGCCTGAGCCTCGATTTCGCCTTTCGCGGGTTGGACGCCCGCCGCGTCAGCCTCGTCGTGTTCCCCGACAACACGTCGGCCATCCGGTGCTACCGCCGCGCCGGCTTCATCGACGCCGGCGACCAGTACAAGTACTTCGCCAACACCGGCCGCCAGCACCGCATGTTGCAGATGACCGTTGATCGCGGCGGGTACCTGGCCCTACCCGTTTCGCATGGCTATCCGGCCGGCCGTTGAACGGCGCCCGCGCAGGATCGACCCGTCACCGCGCAGCCCTTGCGCAATTCCGCATCCGCCATGAAGTCGGTGCGCAGATACGCGAGATCCGGGGATGCGTGACAGGATCTGCGGACCGCCTTCTTTCCAGAGGACCGCGTCAACCGGCCCAGTCGAGTCGCCCCGGCGACTTGTTGACGCGTCCTGCCTTGACCGATGGCGGGAGAACGGCAACAAGTTGCTTTCGTCCTGAAAAACATCCCTCGATGGTGTCACGCACCCGAGATGCGGTTATTGTGCCGCCGTCGGGCCGTCGCCCGCCTCGATGATGCTCGCCACCGCCCCGTCGATCGCACCCGAGACGATCATGCCCACGCCCGCCTGCGGATCGCCGGCGAGAAACGTCTTGATGCCCTCGGCGATCGGCTCGGTGGCGGTCTGACGGAACACGGCCTGGGCGTTCTGATCGCAGCTCACGCCGCAGGTCGTCACCACCAGCGTTGCGGCGATGATCGCCGCCACTGGCCGCCCGATGCCGCCCGCGGTCGACGGTCGTTGCTCACGTCGCTCCATCTTCCGGTTCTCCTTTAGTCATGCCCACGCTACGAGAATTATCGGCGCCGACCGCTGTGATGGCCAAGCGGCGCCGGCGGCAAGGCAAAGGCCTGCCCCGGGCATGGTGACAACGGCGCAAGGGCTGCGCGACGACACCCCGGCGACTTGGCCCGCGATCGACCACGTCCGAGAACCTCGCGGCGCGGGGGCACGGGGCGATTCGTTAAGTCGCCCCTGGCGATGGTCGATAGCAGTCAGGCGGGGTTTGGCCGCGTGGTCGGCCGAGCCTCGGTCGTGCGACCGTCGGCGCGATCGGCATGTCGTGGCATCCGTCGGTCGCGGGAACAGCGGACGATGACCCGGTCACGAGCATTAACGCTGATTGAAGTGCTCATCATCGTGATCGTGCTGGCCATTCTGGCCGCGGTGATGACGCCTCAGTTCACCCGGGCGAGTAGCGACACGCGGCTGACCACACTCAAGGCGGCCCTGCTCGACGTGCGGGCCCAGATCAGGCTCTACCACGCCCAACATGCGGACCGTTACCCGACACTCGAGGCCTTCATCGAGCAGATGACCTCGTACACCAGCGTCGACGGCCGTACGAGCAGGCACAAGACCGGTGAGTTCGACCTCGGCCCCTATCTGTCCGCGATACCCGTCAATCCGTACACCGGAGGCAAGCGGGTCGGGGACGGACCCGCGGGCGCGAGCGCCTGGTACTACGACCAGGCAACCGGACTGTTCCGCGCGAATCACGATCCGGCATTCACCGCCCACTAAAGGCCGGGCCGGCCTCAGCCGGCCGCACGCCTGCGGAATGCCGGGTCGGGGAGGAAGCACCAACTGGACTCGTCAGGATCCTGGGGGGGCCTGACGGGTCCGTTTTTTGTGGGTGTCGCGGGTTTTCGTATGTGGCCCGGGTCCCGGTAGATCAAGACGGTCCCCGCGACTTTCGATAACAAACACAGGCGGAGCCAACCGTGGAACCGAAAACGGTACTCATCGCGGACGACGAAACGCACGTCCTCCACGTGCTGACCCTCAAGCTCCAGAGCATGGGGCTCAACGTCCTCGCCGCCGCCGACGGGGCCGAGGCCTTGGAACTGGCCACGACGCAGCGGCCGGACCTCATCATCACCGACTACCAGATGCCGCGACTCAGCGGCGTTGAACTCGGGGCCAAGCTCCGCAATGATCCCTCGACCTGGGACATCCCCGTGATTCTCCTGACCGCCCGCGGCTTCGGCGACCGGTCGACCGACCCCCCCGACAACATCAAGTGGGTGGTGGAAAAGCCCTTCCGCCTCCAGGCCCTGACCGACGTGGTCTGCGCCGCCATCGGCGATCAAGCGCCCGCACTCGCGTCCGCGGACCCTGCCGGTTCCTGGTTTGGCCATCCTTCCGGCCAACCATGATCCGCCGGCCCGCAAGGTCATCCGGACAGGAGAAAGGGGACATCACTGATTTTGACGACTGAACCAGAAAGCAGAAAGGGGACATCACTGATTGTTGACGACTGGGCCACAAAGGCGATGAAACACCTTGGTCGACCGGTGAACCGAGGGGAAACGAGTGATGTCCCCTTTTCTCCTCCAACCATCTTGATCTGGCGGCTGGCGATTTCGCCGACGCTGTAGTTGCCTTCCACACAAACAGCGCAGGATTTCCCGAATCTATAGCGTTCTTCCGGAGTCGGCGTGCAATGCCGCTTAAAACGGCACGTGCCGGGGGTAAACTGAACGGCTCTTGGTGAAATGCCCGTATCCAGAGGCACTATCAATTCGTACCGCCGCCGTCGAGCGGGAGGAGGAAAAGCATGAATGCTTTCAGAGCGTGGGTATCGGTTTGTGTGCTGGTTGTCGGGGCGCTGGCCATGACCGCCCACGCCCAGTGGTCGGTGGTGACCCTCCACCCCGCCGGGGCGGTGGGTCATTCGCAAGCCCGCGGCGTGGACGGCGGTCAGCAGGTGGGCTATGCCAATGTGGGCGGCGATTATCGCGCCAGCCTGTGGAGCGGCACGGCCGCCTCGTGGGTGAACCTGAACCCCGCCGGGTCAACGGTCTCGCAAGCCTACGCCGTGGGCGGCGGTCAGCAGGTGGGCCATGCCTCTGTGGGCGGCGTCATTCGCGCCAGCCTGTGGAGCGGCTCGGCCGCGTCGTGGGTGGACCTGAGCCCGGCCATGGCAACCTACTCCTATGCCGCCGGCGTGGGCGCCGGCCAGCAGGTGGGGTATGCCGTTGTGGGCCCCTTCGCTCATGCCAGCCTGTGGAGCGGCACGGCCGCCTCGTGGGTGGACCTGAACCCCGCCGGGGCGGGTTGGTCGACTGCCTCCGGCGCGGACGGCGTTCAGCAGGTGGGCACTGTCGATCTGGGCTTCCTCGATTTTCGCGCCAGCCTGTGGAGCGGCACAGCCGCCTCGTGGGTGAACCTCCACCCCGCCGGGGCGACGGACTCGGACGCCATTGCCGTGCAGGGCGGCCAGCAGGTGGGCGATGCCACGGTGGGCGGCGTTCCGCACGCCAGCCTGTGGAGCGGCACGGCCGCCTCGTGGGTGGACCTGAACCCCGCCGGAGCCGGTTACTCATACGCCCTCGGCGTGCATGGCGGCGAGCAGGTGGGCTATGCCGAGGTTGGTATGGAGCGCGCCAGCCTGTGGAGCGGCACGGCCGCCTCGTGGGTGGACCTCCACGCCTTCCTGCCGGCGGAATTCGCCAGCTCCCGCGCCCACGGCATCTGGCACGATGGAGCCTTCACCTACGTGGTCGGCTATGGGCACAATTGGATGAGCGGGGGGCGCGACGAGGCGCTGATGTGGGTGCTGCCGGAGCCGGCCAGCGGGCTGACGCTGGCTGCGGGCCTGGCGGCCTTCGCGCTGCTCCGCCGCCGCCGATGACGGCCGGTTTGGGGCCACGTGGCCCCTCGCAGGGGGGCGAATACTGAGGGCCGCCTCCCGGCCCTCGTGGACAGAAGGCAGAGCGAGCTATTGTAGCGCGTGCGGCCCCCGGGCCGCGACGCGCTGCTTGGCGTACGCCGAAACCGAAAACGGCCCGAACAAGGGGACGCAGCTCAATTCAATCGGGCTCAGGCGCGTTGTGTGGCGACGATCGAACGTGAGGCGCCGCCAAACTTCAAGTCCGCGTCCGGCGAGAGCAGTTCAGCCGCCGCGGCGGACGGTGGCGAACCCCGATCCGCGATCCGCGAACCCCGGTTTCCCCACTCTCCGCCGCCGGGGCGCGGGTGGTGTTGTCACAGTAGGATCTTTCCCGGCCTCGTGTCCCTCCCGCGAATCACGGATGCGTAGAAGAATCGTCGGACCGCCAGCTCCGCGTCGACCTACTGCCGAATTGACACCATCCCGTCACGGCCCAACAATCAGCGGGCGTGAAGGCGAACATCCTCACGGTCCTGGGCGTCGGTTTGCCGCTGGCCATCATGATGATGCTGTGGCGGTGGCTCGACGCGGCGCCGCGAGACTCGCGGGCGGCCGCGGCTTCGAGGCCCGCGACGACGCTCGGGCCCTCGGATCGCGAGGCCCTCCGCGGGCATCCGGCACTGCGGCAGTTCAGCACGGTCAGCAGCCCGGCGGCCCGTCAGCCGTCGTCCCCCGCGATGGCCCTCCTCGACACGTTGGATGAGTACGCCGCCCAGTGGGAGGAGGCGGCTCGGAGCGACCCGGCCTACCCGAGGGTGGCCGCGTTGGCCCTGCTCAGGCGGGGCCGCTACGAGGCGGCGGTCCAGGCGTTCGATCGACTGCTCGTGCGCGAACCCGACGACGTGGGGCTGGCGACGGGCAAGGCGATGGCCCTGGCCGGACTTGGCCGTTACGACGACGCGCTACCGCTGTTCGAGCACGTGGCCCGGACCGACGCCCGAGACCTCGCGGCCCAGTTCAATTACGCGGTGGCCCTGATGCGTTCGGCGGAACGCGAGGCGGCCATCGGGACCTTTCGAGGTGTGCTGGAACTCGACCCCGGGCACGCCAAGGCACGCTTTAACTTGGCCCTCCTGCTCCAGGCCGTGGGCCGCTCGGGCGAGGCGCTGGACG
>JACQVT010000163.1 GCA_016209665.1 Planctomycetota bacterium
GGGGAAGGCAATCAGGTCAACGAGCGGTTGGTACTCGTGGACCCCCGGGACGAAGCCTATGCCCGCGCGCACCGGAACACGGTATTCAACCGCTCGGCGGTGACCGAACCCGGCGACGTCAACAAGGACAGCCTGGTTAACCCGACGGACGAGATCTACATACGCACCCACGGGACGACGCCCTTCAATTGCCTCAGGATGATCGCGAGGTGATGAGCGGAAGCGGGGCTCGGGACTCGGGGTTCGGGATTCGAGGTCCGGGGTTCGAGATTCGGCTATCGGAAACCGGCCGGTTTGCCAGAAGGTCGGCTTGGCAGCTCGACCGTGTTCGGAGACGGCAGGCCGGGGCTTTTTGGTGCACGGTTGAACCGGGAGAATTCAGTAAAGCTCCCTGTTGATCTGTTTGGTTGACCCCGGTACACTATGATGAGCAGTTGCGGGTGCATTTCCTGAGACATTTCGGCGTGCGGTCGCGCTGGCGGATCGCCCGCCCCTGTCCGGCCAGCCACGAGGAGCCTGCCATGAAAACCCTTCACGCGGTGGGGGCTCACGTCGTCCAGCCTTTGAGCCACCCCATTTTCCGAACAATCCTCGCGGTCCTGCTGCCCTCCCTCGCCACGGCTCAGGCCGCCGTGGTGTTTGTCGATGGCCGGGTGGCCGCCTGCGGTGATGGTGTATCCTGGGCCACCGCCTACAAGTACCTGCAGGACGCCCTCGCCGCCGCCCGGGCACCGGGCAGCACCATCACTGAAATCTGGGTCGCCGGCGGCACGTATCGGCCCGACCGGGACTGCGCTCATTCAAACGGCACCGGTGACCGCAACGCCACGTTCCAACTCGTCGACAGGGTCGCCCTTCGCGGCGGCTTTGGCGGCACGGAAGACCTCGCCACGTTCAACCTCGCGGACCGCGACCTCGCCGCCAACGAAACCATCCTCAGCGGCGACCTGGCCGGCGACGACGGGCCCGACTTCACCAACAACGGCGAGAACTGCTACCACGTGACGACCGGCGACGGAACCTCGGTCAGCGCTGTCTTGGACGGGTTCACGATCACCGGTGGAAACGCCGATGGTGTCTCGCCCTCGTTCACCAAGTCCGGCGGCGGGATGTACAACGACCACGGCCACCCGACCATTGTCGATTGCACGTTCCGCGGGAACAGTGCCGTGTCCGGGGGCGGCGGGCTGCACAACGTGTGGAGCGGGCCGACGCTGACCCATTGTCTGTTCAGCGGCAACCGGGCCGGCCATCATGGCGGCGGAGTGAGCACCGCCGCAGACAGCGCGCTGGCGCTGACCGACTGCGCGTTCACGAAGAACTCGGCTCTTTGGGGCGGCGGTCTGTTCGAAAACACCTCGACGCACAGCTCCAGGGTGATGAACTGTACGTTCAGCCAAAACACGGCCTCGGACCAGGGTGGTGGACTCAATCTCTACAGTGGCCGGCCAGTCCTGATCAACTGCGTGTTCGCCGCGAACGCGGCCGACCACGGCGGAGGCCTGGTCAACCTCGGCACCGACGGCTCCCTGATTAACTGCGTGTTCGTCGGCAACCAGGCGCCCTCGTGCGGCGGCGGCGTATGCAACGGCAACCGGAATCTGGCCCTCGTCAATTGCATCCTGTGGAACAACAGCCCCGCGCAGATCGGGGATTACGGCTCGCTGACCGTGGACCACAGTTGCATCCAGGGCGGCTGGACGGGAACGGGAAACATCGACGCCGACCCGTTGTTTATCCAGACTCCCACCGCCGGCCCGGACGCGACCTGGGGAACCGACGACGATGACCTCGGCGACCTACAGTTGCAGGGCGGCTCGCCGTGCATTGACGCCGGCAACAACGCAGCCGTCCCCGGCGACGTCCTCACCGATCTTGCGGGCCGGCCGCGCCGGCTCGAGGATTGGACGACCGCCGATTGCCGATGGGCCCCGGGGACCTGCGGCGCTGCACCCATCGTCGACATCGGTGCTTACGAGTTCAGCGCCACGGGCATCGCCGGCCGATACGTCTTCTACAACAACTCCCGCTTCGACGAGTATGGCCTGGGAATCGATCCCATCAGCGGGCCGTACCGCGATGACGCCGCCATCGATCCGGGCAAGTCGCCACTGTTCGTCGGCGACGGCATGGCTACGTTCGTCAACTGGACAGGATACCTCCAGGGCCTCAACGGCCTGATGTACGATGTCGGGGCAACTGTACGACCACCCGTGATCGACGACTTCGTGTTCCACGACATCGGCAGGGCCGGCACGACGTCACCCGGCATCCCGGTCACGCCGACCGGCTTCCTCGTACGCCCCGGCGCCGGCGTGGGTGGGTCGGACCGGGTCGTCATCACCTTCGCGTCCACCCGCAAGCCATCGCCGACCGGCACGGTCATCAGCACCTGGCTGCAGGTGGATATCGGCACCGGCTTCGGCCTGGATTTCCCCGAGACACACTGGTGGGGCAACGCCGCCGGCGATGTCGGAGTGGGCAATCCTCCGCCCAACGTTCTCGTCAACCCCACGGATGAACTCGATATTCGCAAACGCCTGTTGTTCGCGTCCGTCCTGGCCCCACCCGTCACACCGGATGACCGATGGGACGTCGACAAGGATGGATACCTCCTGCAAAGGGACGAGATCTTCGCCCGCAGCCGCCGCACCACGCCGTTTGACTGCGTGAAGATGATCGTGAGGTGACAGCAGGGCTTGTGGCTTGGGGCCCGGCATTCGGGGTTTGGGAGCCGCGACTCGGTGATCGAGGCCTGACAATCCAGAATCGGCCATTGGGGATCACTCCGGGTCTCTTTCCTGCTCGTCCTCTCGAATCCTGGTCCACCGGGAATCCGCATGTTCCACCAACTGGATTGACCAGTCCCCACGCCTGCGGTTAAATCGCAACCATGCCGGATGAGCACTCACTGCGAACCCCGCCCGCGGTCCATGTTCTACCCACGCGGGAAGGCTACGACCGCTGGTCGAGCATCTACGACGGGGAGGATAACCCGCTCATCGAGCTGGAGGAGCCCATCGTCGCCGGCCTGCTGGGCGACGTACACGGGCTGGAGGTCGCCGACATCGGCTGCGGCACGGGCCGGCACGCGCTGCGAC
>JACQVT010000164.1 GCA_016209665.1 Planctomycetota bacterium
GAGCTGGACAAGCTGGCGGGCGACCCGGTCGACGTCTACGTCAACGACCGGCTGGTCGCCCGCGGCGAGGTGCTCGTGCTCAACGACAACTTCTGCGTTCGCATCAACGACATCCTCAAGCAGGAGTTGGAGGAAGACAACTGACGCGGCAGGAGGCCATGTTGACCAGTGACCAGGAAGGTCGTCGGATGTCCGCTCGCCAACTGATCGTCATTTCATTATGCGCGTGGTGGATGGGGGCGGGGGCGGCCCGCGCGGACGAGGCCGCTGCTGCCGCATCGTCACGCCGGCCGTTGCCGCACCCTGACATCTTGCAGGTACCCCCGGAAAGCAACGCGGCGGCGGAAGGAAGCGATGCCTCGGCGTTGAAGACCGCTGGTGGCCCGACCGGCGCGGAGGCGCCCGCCGTTCCTTCGCCTGCCGCCGGCCCCGGCATCGCCGCCCCGACCGGCGAGGACCGGGAAATCCTCCGGCGGGGCGGCCAGGGTGGCGGCTCGGCGGGGCGTGGGTTGGCGGGGGAAGCCAGAGGACCGTTTGGCGGTGGGGGATTCTCGCTGCTGACTGGCCTGTGGCCGCTGGCGGCCGTGCTCGCCCTGATCGCGGGGCTGGCGTTTGTGCTGCGGAAGTTTCTGCCCGCCCGCAAGCTGCTGGTCGGCTCGGACGTGCTGCGCGTGGTGGCCCGGACTCACCTTTCGCCCAAGCAGCAACTGGTGCTGGTCAAGCTGGGACACCGGTTGGTGATGCTCGGCGTTTCGCCGGAGCGGGTCAATGCCCTGATGACGTTGGACGATCCGGAGCAGGTGGCCCAGGTGATGGGCGAGATCGCCGGCCGACGGCCTGGCTCGATGAGCAACGCGTTTGCCGCCTCGATGGCCGAGCAATCGGGACGGTACGGTGGCGAGGACGCCGGCCTCGGGGACCCCGAGGCCGTCCGCGGCGAGGTGCAGGGGCTCTTGCAGAAGGTGCGACGGCTGGCCGGCAAAGGCGTCGGCGTGTGAAGGACCATCGAACGAGCGGCGTGTGACCGGCCTGTGCCGTCGTGGGGAGCAGGCACGCGGCGCGACGGAGTCGCGCGACAGGGGAGCAGGAGGCTCGATGCGAATCCTGGCCACGGTGTTGGCCCTGAGCGCGGCGGTCGGACCGACCGTCTTCGCCCAACCTGCGCCGGGCGGCGGAGCTGCCGTGCCGACGTTGGCTGGCACGCCGCCCGCGTCGCCCTCGCCGGACTCTCCGGTGGACAACCCCCTCCAGGTGCCCGACGTCAGCCGGGTTTTCCCCGCCGCCACCACCCGCGAGGGCGTCACGGCCACGCTCAAGATCTTCGTCATCATGACGGTGCTGACCCTGGCACCGGCCATCCTGATGATGACCACGAGCTTCACGCGGATCCTGATCGTGCTGGCGATGCTGCGGCAGGCGCTGGGCGTCCAGCAGTTGCCGCCGAGCCAGGTCCTGGTGGGCATTTCGTTGTTCCTCACGTTCCTGGTGATGGCTCCCACGTACCAACGCATCCACGCCGAGGCCATCCAGCCCTGGCTGGACAATGCCCCCGGCATGACGCAGGCGGCGGCGCTGGACATCGCCACCCGGCACCTGCGCGACTTCATGTTCAACCAGATCGAGCGGACGAAGAACGAGGAGGACATCTACCTGTTCCTCGAGTACTCGCGCAAGGCCCCGATCCCCGCGAACCAGCGGATCGTCCGTCAGGACGTGGGCACCGAGGTGCTGATACCGGCGTTCATCCTCAGCGAACTGAAGACGTCGTTCGTGCTGGGGTTTCGGATTTACCTGCCGTTCCTGGTGATCGACATGGTCATCGCGACGGTGTTGATCTCGATGGGCATGCTGATGCTGCCGCCGGTGTTGATCTCGCTGCCGTTCATGCGGTTGTTGTTCGTGCTGGCCGACGGATGGCACCTGGTGGTGGGTTCGCTGCTGGCGGGATTCGCGTAGGAGAAGGCCGCGGTTCGGGGCGAATGGAGAATCGAGAATGGAGAATGGAGAATGGAGACAGGGTGGTTTGTGTCCCAAGGGCTGCACGTGACGGTGGCGACGCGATGAGCCGAACCGGCCCTACGAACGCTGACAGCATGTCTCCATTCTCCATTCTCCACTCTCCATTCGGAAATCAGGGTGGTTGAATGGACATCGTTCAAGGACTGGACCTGGCGAGGGATGCCCTGGTGATGGCGCTGGTCGTGTCGGCACCGGTCATGGTGATCGGGATGCTGGTGGGCCTCGTTGTTTCGCTGTTTCAGTCCATGACGCAGTTGCAGGAGCAGACGCTCAGCTTCGTGCCGAAGATCGTGGCCATGGTGGGGATCGGTCTGCTGCTGGCGCCGTGGCTGGCGAACGCGCTGCTGGAGTACGCGGTGGAGTTGCTGGGCGAGTCGCCGTTCTGAGGAGTGTGAACGTATGAAGGTATGAACGTATGAACGAGGAAGGCACCGCGCATCTGCCCGTTCATACATTCACACGTTCATACGTTCACACATGTCTTGCATGGTGGGTGTGTGATGCCGTGGCCGATGTTCGAGGCTTACGCGAAGCTCCCGGCGTTCCTGCTGGTGCTGTTCCGCATCGGCGGGGTGGTGCTGGCTTCGCCGTTGTTCAGTGCCCCCGTGCTGCCCGGGCAGGTCAAGGTGTTGCTGACGGTGGCGATGGCGGCGGCGGTGTTTCCGCTGGCCGCGGTGCACCTGACCGTGCCGGTGACGTTGGGGACGGCCGTGACCGGACTCATGGGCGAGCTGGCGGTCGGACTGCTCATCGGGTTCGGGGTGTCGCTGATCTTCCTCGGCGTGCAGTTGGCGGCCGAGATCATCAGCCATCAGTCGGGCATCCTGCTGGGCACGGTGTTCAACCCCATGCTGGACAGCTCGGAATCCATCCTGTCGCAACTGTATTACTTCGTGGCCCTGATGGCTTTCGTGGCCGTCGGGGGCCATCGCGGACTCGTCCGGGCTTTGCTGGACAGCTTCGCGACGGTCCCGCCGCTGGGTTTCAAGATGACGCCCGGGTTGACGGACCTGCTGCTCGACCTGCTCACGGCGTCGTTCGAGCTGGCCATCCGCGCGAGCGGGCCCACGGTGGTGGCCCTGATGCTGGCCCTGCTGGCTCTGGGCTTTCTCTCGCGGACGATGCCGCAGCTCAACATCCTGACCGTCGGGTTCCCGCTCAAGCTGGTGGTGGCCCTGGTGGTGATGGCCTTGACGATGATGTCCCTCGAGCCGGTGCTGCTCGAAGCGTTCGAGTATGGCATGGACAGCATTCGGGGCGGGTTGGGTTTGGCGCCGGCGTGAGTGCGCGGGGATGAACCCCGCGGCTCGTGCACCACGGTTCGTTGATGTGATGGGTGGATAGATGCCTGACTACGCACAGGAACGGACCGAAGCGCCGACCCCGCGTCGGCGCGAGGAGGCCCGGGCCCGGGGCCAGGTCGCCCGCAGCACCGACCTGAGCGCGGCGGTGATCCTGCTGGGCGGGCTTGTGATTCTGCACTGGTCGGGCCAGGACCTGCTGGCCAAGCTGCTGGTGGTGATGCAGAAGTACCTCGGTGCCGAGGCCGGCGTGGCCGTCGACGCGAGGCCGTTGGGAACGATCGCCCGCCATCTGCTCGTAGAGAGCGGGCGGATGCTGCTGCCTTTTTTGGGGGGGCTGGTCGTGCTGGCCTTGGCCATCGGGTACCTGCAAGTCGGCTGGCTGATCACGTTCAAGCCGCTGGCTCCATCGCTGGAACGGCTGAATCCGGTCAACGGCGTGGCCCGGATGTTCAACGCCCGGGCTTTCGTCCACCTGCTGATGGGCGTGCTGAAGATGGCCCTACTGGTCCTCGTCGCGTGGTGGACGCTGAGCGGCCGCGTCGACGTACTCGCCAACGTCCCCGGCCTGCCGCATCTGTCCGTGATCGCCGTGGCGGCGGACCTGGTGTTTACGTTGGGACTTCGGCTGGCCATCGTGCTCTTGGTGCTGGCGATCCTCGATTACGCCTACCAGCGGCACCGCACGGAGAAGGACCTGCGGATGACCAAGGAGGAGGTCAAGGAAGAACTCAAGCGCATGGAGGGCGATCCGAAGATCAAGGCCCGCCGGCGGCAGGTGCAGATGCAGATGGCCCTGCAGCGGATCCGCTCGGCGGTGCCCAAGGCGGACGTCGTGGTGACCAACCCGACGGAGTTCGCGGTCGCCCTGCAGTACGACAGCGAGACGATGACCGCCCCGCGGGTGACGGCCAAGGGGGCCGATTACCTGGCTGGGAAGATTCGCGAGGTCGCGATCGAGCACGGCGTACCGATCGTGGAACGGCCGCCCCTGGCCCGGGCCCTGTACCGCGGTGTCGAGGTGGGTCAGGAAGTCCCGGCCGAGTTCTACAAGGCCGTGGC
>JACQVT010000165.1 GCA_016209665.1 Planctomycetota bacterium
CTGGGCGAGGACGGCGTCGATGTTGCGCTGCAGCGTGTCGGTGACGCTCTTGCCGCCCTGGGGAGGCACCAGCTCCTTGAGGTTGAAGCCGTTGAGGTGGATGGGCAGCTTTTTGGATTGACCGCCGGTCTGCTTGCCCGGGTCGAACTGGTCGCTGATCTCCTCGCCCTGGACGAGCAGGAACCCGCCCGGCGTCTGGTAGGTGGCCCGCAGCTCGTCGAGCGTCGTCAGCCGATACTCCGTTTTGCCGTCCCGCTCGCGTCGGGGCAGAGGCTTGTTCGGGAACACCTCGTTGTAGTGGGCGAGGCCCTTGGTCCGCTTAGCATCGGCTACGACCCACTTGTCCCCCTGGCTCAGGACGTTGTGATCGCTGAGCACGAGGAACGCATAGCCGTGCTCCTTGTACCACTTGACCGCGACCTCGGGCGGCGAGTCGCCGTCGCTCCACCAGGTGTGGGTGTGGGTGTTGCCCTTGTACCACTGGTCGGCCGGCGCGGCGGACGCGGCCAAGCCGACGACACCGCAGACCACTGCCAGACTCATCCGCCGGACGAATGACGCTCTGTCACACAACCTCATCTGTTGTCTCTCCATCCTTGAGCGACGCAGATTCCCTTCACCCCCGCGCGTGGGCGGGTAGCGGCCGGCGCCCTCGCCGGCCGTTCCGGCTGAGAAGACGGCCGGCGGGGCGCCGGCCGCTGCCATCGCGGGCACGAGATCCATCTGGGATCCGTATGAAACCGTGGGGCCAGTATAGCCGGCCGCCGGTTCCGTCGCCAGTGCCGCATCATGCTGCGTAGGTCTTCACCGGCACGGCAACGATGGTCCGCACGCGGGCGGCCAGCCGCTCCAGCGTGGCGTCGTCCAGCGGCGTGACCCACGGCTCGGTGGTCTGGCGGGCGATGGTGTGCATTTGCACGAGCTTGATCCGGCCGCCAGCGTCGAGGATCGCCCGCAGGCGGCGGGCGAACGCATCCACTTCGGGGTCCGGAGGCGGCGAGCCATGGACGTTCATCCACAAGGATTGGATGACCACGGGCCGCACGCGGGCGGCATCGAGGATGTTGTCGAGGACGGCTTGCAGCGGCACGTTGGGGCGATTGACGAGCTGGTAATACTCCTCGGTGCCGGCATCGAGCTTGGCCCAGGTCTCGCCGTTGTTGGCGTCCATGACGGCCAGGGCGTCGCGGACGGCCGGCTTCGTCAGGTATGCCGAGTCGGTGATCAGTACGAGCTTCACGTCATCGAGGCCGTACTTGCGGCGGATGTCGGCGGCGATCCGCACCGCGGCGGGAAACTGCGGCGACGTCGTGGGTTCGCCGTCGCCCGAGAACGCGATGTCGTTGAACCGCCGGTACTGGGCCGGCACGTGGGAGAACTGCGGGTCGTCGAACAGTTCGCCGCTCGTCGCCAGGTGCACCAGGTGGTCCAGTTCGTCGCGCAGCACGTCCACATCGACTTTCCGCACCGTGGGCGGCACCGTGCGGTCGACCTGGCAGTACACGCAGTCGAAGTTGCACGCCTTGTCGGGGTTGAGGTTGACGCCGACCGACAACCCGCCGCTCCGCCGGCTGATCACCGGGTAGACGTAGCGGTTCTGCCGCCAGTTGCGTGGGTGACTGGCGAACAACGGTGCGAGACTATGCTTGGGGTCGTTGCCCGTGACCATTCCGCTCCATTGTATCCTGCAACCGTTCCGATCCGAAGGCGGAGGCTGCATCCCGGCCAGCACCCGCCGCTGGAAGGGATTGGCACCCGCGTCTCCTCGAATGTAGTATCGCAAACAGCGCAAGTCGGCGACGGGAGGTGCCGGTGCGAGATCGTTCAACCCTCGCACCATCAGATGGGTAGTCCTAACCCGGAGGAATCACGATGAGAACTCGATTGCTGGGTGTACTCGGCTTCCTGGCGTTGTGGATCGGCGGGGGCGCGTCCGCTGCCATCGAGCAGGCGCCGCCCGAGCCGGGGCCGGAGAACGGCGGGTTGCGGCTGCGGCTGGTGGTTGAGACGGCGTTTCAAGCGGGCCAGGACGCGCACCACGTTCGGCTCGATCTTCTCAACGTGACGGATCGGGCAGTCACGCTGACCGCCGACTGGGCCAACGAGCGCGACAAGGGTGATTTCAAGGACTACCTCGAGTCAGCGGTGAACATCGAGACCTATCCCCAGATTTGTCACGAAAGCGCCCAGACAGCGGCGGCCCGTCGCCAGTCGCCGCAGCCGCAATACGTGCTCAAGCCCAAGGAAGCCCTCAGCATCCGGTGGGAAGTCACCGGCCGCAAGTTGAAAAACAATATCGTCGACCCGAACCGCACGCTGGACCCGCGATTTCCCGTGGACGGCCTGTACGC
>JACQVT010000166.1 GCA_016209665.1 Planctomycetota bacterium
GTCGTGCTCGGCGTGGCCGCATTGATGTCGGGCATCTACTGGGTCATCGGACGCCGAATCCAGTTGCAGGCCGAGGCCGCACAGGCCGCCGCCCACGCGGCCGGGCACGGCAGCGAAGAAATGACGAAGGACCCATGACGAATGTCTAAGGAGACCCGAAGCACGAATGACGAAATGGGAGACCGGCGATATTGGGCCTTCGGGTTTGGTCATTCCTTAGACATTCGTCGTTAGACATTAGACATTCGACGCACAACGTGCATTCATGTATGACTCGACCTCCAACCCGACCCTGCATCGCGTCAAGTCCATCCTCTGGATGGCGATGGGCGTGTGGACCGTCGTCACCATCGCCCGCTTCGCTAACGGGATCGGCGCGACCAGCGGTCTGACCGACGTCGCCCCCTGGGGGTTCTGGATCGCGTTTGACGTGATGGCCGGCGTGGCCCTGGCCGCCGGCGGCTTCGTGCTCGCCGCCGCAGTCTACATCTTCGGCCTGCAGAAATACCACGACTTCGCCCGCCCGGCGATCCTCACCGCCCTGCTCGGTTACATCGCGGTGGCCGTCGGCCTGCTCTACGACCTCGGCCTGCCCTGGAACATCTGGCACCCGATGATCTTCCCCCAGCACCACTCCGTGCTGTTCGAGGTAGCCATGTGCGTCATGCTCTACCTCACCGTGCTCACGCTCGAGTTCACGCCCACCGTCCTCGAGCATCCGCTGTTTTCGCACCGCGTGTTCCAGGTCGTCCTCAAGGTCGTCAAGAAGCTGACCATCCCTCTGGTCATCGCCGGCATCTGCCTGTCCACGCTGCACCAGTCGTCGCTCGGCTCGCTGTTTTTGATCCAGCCGTTCCGCACGCATCCGCTGTGGTACAGCCCCATGCTGCCGGTTCTGTTCTTCGTCTCGGCGGTCGGCCTGGGGCTCATGATGGTCACGTTGGAGTCGCTGCTGTCCTCCTGGTTGTTCAACCACAAGGTCCGCGTCGACCTGCTCGCCGGCCTGGGGCGGATGGCGTCGTTCGTCCTGTCCGTGTACGTGCTGCTGCGAGTGGGCGATCTGCTGCGCCGAGGCCAGCTCAGCCGGGAGATGATCGCCTCATGGCAGGGCGGCCTGTTTATCCTCGAGATGCTGGTCAGCGCCGTGGTACCGGCCGTGCTGCTGGCCATCCCCCGCGTCCGCCACAGCATCCCCGGCCTGGCGACCTGCTCGGCCATGACCGTGCTCGGCGTCATCGCCTATCGCTTCGACGCCTGCATCATCGCCTTCACCCGTCCGACCACGATGCCCTACTACCCCACCTGGACGGAGCTGGCGGTCAGCGTGGGCGTCGTCTCGGGCGCGGCGCTGGTCTTCGTCTTCTTCAACGAAAACCTGCGGATCGTCCCACGCCACGACGACCCTCGAGCCGCGGGCCTCGACGAGCGAGCCGCGGGCTTCAGCCCGCGCGGCGCCCCGAACACCGACGCATCCCGTGCGTGCGCAGCGGACGATCCAACCGCGCCTTACCTGTTCACCCCCGAACGGCGGAAATACTCCCTCGGCTTCATCATCGCCGGTGCCCTGGCGATCGGGCTGCTCCCCGAGCAGGCGATCTTTGGCCCGCAACCGCAGCCCGTACCCGTGCAGGAGGGCCGTAACCTCGAAGCCCTGGCCGTCAAGGTCGACTCACCCCTGCGCCGCGAGTTCCACATCGCCAGCCTCGCCGGCAACGTGCCCGCCTCGGTCAACCCCGAGCCGGTGACGCTGCGGCTGATCGACGGCAACCGCAACTGGCGGTTCGTGCCGTTCACGCACGACGACCACATCGACTCACTCGGCGGCCGCGAGTCCTGCCGGCTGTGCCACCACCAGAACATGACGTTTGACCAGACCTCGCCCTGCTACCTGTGCCACCGCGACATGTACGAGACGACCGACACCTTCAAGCACATGCTGCACGTCGACAAGCTCGGCGGCAACGCTTCCTGCGCCGTCTGCCACGGCGGCGGGCCGGGCCGCAAGTCACGCGAGAACTCGCTCGCCTGCTGGCAGTGCCACGGCGATATGGTTGTCGAGGATTCGGTCATCCCGCCCGCGAAGGGTGGGCTCAAGGGCTTCGCCCCGGGTTACATGGACGCCATGCACGGCCTGTGCATCGGCTGCCACGCCGACCTGGCCAAGCGCCGGCCCGACAAGTACGGCGAGGAGTTCGCCCGCTGCGACGTGTGCCATCGGGATTTCGAGGACCTGGAGCACCGCCGCATGGCACCGTACATCCCGATGCCTCCCGGCCACGAACGAGTCGACCGACGCAAGGCGACCGCGGCGGCGAGCGCGCCATCGGACGGCTCATAGGGTCCGTGTGGGACCGGCATCTCGCCGGTCCGTCTGACCGGCTGTCTTCGACCCTGGGGCTCAGACCCGAAGGGGGAGCCGGTCCCACAACGACGGAAGTCAGCATGCATGAGCAGACCGACAGATCATCGCCGCCCCGCTCACGTGTAGCGTTCCACGCGATCGCCACCGGCTTGCACGCTCTGTGCGTGCTCGCGGCCGTCGGCATCGTGGGCTACGCCGCCTGGCCGCTGGCGCACCGCCTCCCGCGGCCGACGACGCGGCCCTCCACCATGGAGGCCGTCGACTGGCACAGCCCCGAGAGCAGCATCTACTGCCTCGCCTGCCACAAGCAGGTCGCCCCCGCGATGGCCGGCCTCGACGTCGAGCAGGGCCACTCTCACAACGTGGTCCTCAAACCCGACCAGATCGAGGCGGTCCGAAAAATGGGCGCCGTCGTCGGCCCCGACGGCGTGCTCATCTGCATGTCGTGCCACAAGCTCGGCAACGACAACCCCCACATGCTCACCGACACGCTGACCGACAGCAAGCTGTGCCGGGACTGCCACCCGGGCCAGTTCACCGCCATCAACACGAAGCACGACCTGCGGACCACCGCCCCGACCGAGCAGAACCGTTTCGGCCAGACGGCCGAGACCGGCGGACCCTGCAGCGCGTGCCATCTGTCGCACCACTATGCCCGCGAGTTCGAGCCCTGCGAACTCGATCCCGACGGCCGCTGCATCATCTGCCACAAGATCGGCCGGGCCGCCGCCCGCCTCGCCCGGGCGACCATGGAGCACCCCAAGTCGCAGTGCGTGGTCTGCCACAACCCCCACGACGAGACCCACCAGCACTTCCTCAAGAAACCCGCTCCCGAGGTCTGCACCGATTGCCACGAGCGGTACGCCGACGGCCCTGCCGCCGGCATGCACCCGCTGGGTACGATGGAGTACGACGTCCCGCAGCAACTGATCGCCGCCGGCGGGGAGGTGTTCGGCAAGCCGAGGGAGCTGACCTGTCTGGTCTGCCACTCGACCCATTCCAGCACGCACGAGCCGCTGCTGGTGATGCCGCCCGACACGAACGAGCTGTGCCTGAGCTGCCACGAGAAGCAACTCGCGGAGATGTCGCCCGAGGGCAAGCTGCCCAGGCACGGCCGCTCGCCCAAGCTGACGCCCGAGCAGCGCGCGGTCGTGGAAGGCCGCGGAGCCCGCGTCGGCCCGGACGGCGAACTGCTCTGCGTGTCCTGCCACGAGGTCCACTACGCCGAGCTGAAGTCACCGCTGCTCGCGTTCTCTCGGAGGTCGGACGAGGCCTGCACCGCGTGCCACGCCGCCCAAGCTGGAATTATCGGCACCGCTCACGACCTGCGGACCAACCGCCCCAACGAGAAGAACGTCGCCGGCGCCACCGCGAACGAAACCGGCGTCTGCAGCGCCTGCCACCTGGCCCACCGGCCTGCCCGGGTGCCTGTGCCCGCCGCCGGCGACGCCGCCGGTGGGTGTGCCACGTGCCATCAGGAAACCGGGTGCGCGCAGTCGGCGTCAGCGGTCAACGGCGGCCACCCCGAGACCGACTGCGCCGCCTGCCACAACCCGCACGAAGGTGCGAAGCGGCATTTCCTCGCAAAGTCCGAGACCGATCTGTGCCGCACCTGCCATGCCGAACAGTATTCGCTCGTCGGCGGCCCACACGACCGTGCCGCCCACGCCGACGCCTGGGCAAGGTTCGGGAAAGCAGGCAGCGACGACGGCCCCTGCCTGACCTGCCACGCCGCTCACGGCGCCAAGGGTTCGGGTCTGTTCCGCCTCGACGTCAAAACCGACAGCTACCACGACGGCATGTGCCTGGCCTGCCACGCCGATGCCGCTTGGAAAGCCCGGTCCGATATCGCTGCCATCCACCCGCAGAAGATTTCACCTGAGGAAAAGCGCGTGCCCGTTTCCCTCGTGCCCGTCGATGACGCGGGCAACATGCGGATGGGCTGCCGCACCTGCCACGATCCGCACGGCGGGGGCGACCCCGGCCATCTGGCTCGCGTGAAACCCGGCGAGCCGACGGCCACGCTCTGTACGCACTGCCACGCCGATAAAAAGCTGATCGAGATGACCGGCCACGCCCCCGAGCGCCTGGCCGGGCTCGGCTTTGACGTGGACTCCTGCAAGCCCTGCCACGCCATGCACGCCAACCCGGCCGGCGCCTGGGGCCTCATGCTGAGCCCGCGATTCCTCGGCGTCGGCGAGCAAGCCGGTGCCCCATCCACCCAACCATCCGAAGGCGCCGCCGATTGGCCGCATCACGAAGCGGCCGTCCCGTGCCTCGTCTGCCACCACAGCGGCGGTCCCGCCCCCGTCCGCGACATCGCCAGCCACCCGCCTGTCGCGCTGGTCAACATCATGCAGCCCGACGCCCCCGGCTACATGCCGCTGTTCAACGATGAGGGGAAGGTCGACCCCCGGGGCCAGATCACCTGCCGCACCTGCCATCTGTCGCACGGCCAGACCGACCTGCTTCGCGCCGCCGCCACCAAACCCGCCATGTCCCCCGACGAGCAGCGCGCCGCCCGGATGCAGCTCCGCCCCTTTGTCGCCCCCAACCTCTGCACCCAGTGCCACGGCGCCCAAGCCCGGCTCAAGTTCCTCTTCTTCCACAACATCGACCAACGCCAGGCACGGTGACGATTCTGGCGCCAGCGCCTACCACCTTCTCCAGGCGCAAGAACGCGCCACGGTGTTCATCTCCGCGCATTCAGAATGGTTACCAGTCAGCCGACGTCGGGGGTCGGCCTGCACCGGATCAGGTCGGATAGTTGAGGCAGGTCTGCGACCTGCCCTACGGGATTTCGGAACTGCGACAAGTCGAGCAACCGGGCGACGGCGGACTATTCGGCAGCCGCGGCGGCGAGTTGGACGGCCTCGGCGAGGTCGAGCTGCTTCTCGTAGATAGCGCGGCCGATGATGATGCCGAGGAGCGGCAGCCTGATGAGGCGCTTCACGTCCTCGATGTCGGTGACGCCGCCGGAGGCGATCACGGGGACGGTCGAGTATTCGGCGAGGCTCTTGATGGCCTCCATGTTGGGGCCGAGGAGCATCCCGTCGCGGGCGATGTCGGTGTAGATGATGGCTGCGAGCGGCCAGTCGGCGACGCGCTCGGCGAGCTGGAGGGCGGTCTCGCGGCGTTCCTCGGTCCAGCCCCGCACCGCCAGCCTGCCCTGCCGGGTGTCGAGGCCCAGGGCGATCTTGTCCTTCATGGCCGGGGTGTGCACGAGCGACTCGAACCACGCCCAGTCCTCCAGGGCCTGCGTGCCGACGACGCACCGGCCGACGCCCGCGCTAAGCAAGTCTTCGATCGTGGCCGTGTCCCGAAGTCCACCGCCCACCTCCAGCTTGAGCTTAGTCTGCCGGAGAATCTGCTCCAGCACGGGCAGGTTGCGGAGTCGGCCTTCGCGAGCCCCGTCGAGGTCCACCAGGTGCAGCCAGCGGGCCCCGGCCTGCTCGAACTGCTTGGCCACCGCGACCGGCTCGTTCGAATAGTCGATCTGCTGGTTGTAGTCGCCCTGCAACAGCCGGACGCATTTGCCTTCACGCAAGTCGATCGCGGGGAGAATGTCCATGAGGGACTCCGAAAACCGAAGTTAGAAGTTTGAGGTTCGAAGTGAGAACCGGCTACCAGCCTCTTCACTTCGCACTTCGCACTTCGCACTTCGCATTTCGCACTTGCCTACTCTTTCGCCTTCGCCTGGATGCGGTTCAGCTTCACGTCGTTGATGTCCATCGCCTTCTCGAACTCGCCTTCGGACAACTTCTCGGCCAGGTCGTTGGCGCTGAGCTTGGCATTGATGCGGAACCGGGCGATGCCCTTGGTCAGCTCGAAGTTCACTTTCTCGACGCCCTTCATCTCGCCGATGGCCTTCTTGAGCCGGTTGGCGGCGGCGAACTTCATGCCCTCGACTTCGAGCACCAGCTCGCCGCCGGCGCTGATGGCCGTCGACCACTGGCTGAGCACCTGCTGATAGAGTTCGTCGAGGACACGGGGGGCCGCGTTGTCCAGGGCCTGCTTGCCGGCCTGGGGGCTGTACTCCTTGCGGCCGCGGGCCCCGCCGCGGGTCTGCGGCATCGGCACGCTGGCCAGGAGCTTGGCCGTGTCGGTGTAGTAGGCCTTGAACTGGGCGTCGCAGTTGTAGAACGCGAACGGCACGCCGTACAGCTCCTCGATGCCGGCCTGGTTGGCGTTGGCGGTGCCGGTGATGAAGATCTGGGCCCCGAACTCCTTGGCGATCGCCTGAAGCTTGGCGACGTTGTCCTCCGCGGCGGCGTCGGCCTTCTCCTTCTCCATCACCGAGGCGATCTGGCCGCGCTCCACCAGGTCAAAACCGCTCTTGAGCAGCCGCTGCTCGATCTTCACCTCCAGGATGCCCTGCTCCTCGCGGTTGCCGTCGATCCGCTCGACGATGTGGACCATGATCTTGGGCCGGCCCATCTGGTTGAGCACGTTCTGGATCGCGCCCCACGAGTCGTGCAGGGCCTTCTTGGAGACCCTGGCCTTGATCCACACCTTGACCGTGCCGCCGCCGATCACCTTCTCGGGGCCCTTGACGATCTGGTAGTCGGTCACAATCCCCTCGGCCCGGGTGAGGATCGTGTCGTGCATGAGTTCGAAGTTCTCGACCTTGGTGTCCGAGAAGATCTCGGTCTTGCTACCCTTTTCGAGGGCCGCCCGAAGCGCCGCCTTGATCGCCGCCTCCTTGTCAAGGCCCTCCCCGTCGGCCTCAACGAGGACGATGTCCTCCACCCCGGCAGCGGGACTCGCCGCTGCCGCCGGTGCCGCCGGCGGGGTGGCCTGCTGGGCGACCGCCCACGGAACCAGCAACGCGACCGAGAGCCCAACGCCACCCATCCATGCCCGCGTCAAACTCGCTGTCCTCGACATGTCAGACCTCCCGGCCCTTCAGACGGCCCGCCATCGTCCCCGGCGTCTACGCAGCCCCGATTGTCCCATAGCCGGGCCGAAGGTCAAGAACGCCGGCCCCCATCCGCGAGCGGGCGCTTCCTGCACGAAACGTACCGCGGTATAATGCTAGACATGGGCCTGCTGAACGATGTGAGAATGGACAAGACCGTCCTCAAACTGGGCAAGCTGACCGATCCGCCCGACGATTACGAATACTGGCAGACCAGGCCTCTCCACGAGCGTCTGGCGGCAGTCGAGTTGATGCGGCAGATCGCCTATGGATACGACCCAGCTACCGAACGACTTCAAAGACTTCTTGAGGTTGTTAAACGAGAAGGCAGCGATCTGGAGAATCTGCCCTGACCGGCTTGACGCGGCCCTCGGATCAGTCGCCGCAGGTCGGGATCGCCGGGACACCTGGCCCGTCGGCGCACAGATCGAACGCGTCGAGGTCCGCACCGTCGATGCTCAGGTTGCCGTGGGGGAAACCCGGCTCCGGACGGTTGAAGCACTCGCAGTCCTCGGCGATGGGCCCGCCGCCGAGGGTCAGACAGGTCTGGAACTTCGCGAATAGGCCGTTCCGCCCGCCGGCGTGCCGTCGCCCACGTTGATGAAGCCGACAGTCTCGGCCCAGATGTAGCCCGACAGCACCGTCGGCAGCACCCGCACGCCCTGGACCCCTCCGTTGGCGTCGCGCCAGCTCAGCCAACCGGCGTTCTCGCTCCAGGCATGCGGGTGGACCGGATCAATGTTGCTGGTGGTGTACGCACCGGTCGCCACAATGGCCACGATGACGCTGATCTTGATCCACTGACGCATGTTCGATATTCCCCTCCGCCGGCCGCTTCCATGGATACACGAGATGTGTCCACGCGTGGAGGATTATAGGGGGGCATGCCAAAGGGCGGGTAGGAATCTGCGGCTCCTTTTGTACCAGCAGCCTCCTGGTCGCCGACGGGTGGGGGTTACAGGTTGGCGATCCGCTGCTCGATGTCGCGGGCCTGAAGCGCTGCCACGAGTTCGTCCAGATCGCCGGCCATGATCCGGTCGAGATTCTGGTCCAGGCCGATGCGATGGTCGGTGCAGCGGTTCTGCGGAAAGTTGTAAGTGCGGATGCGCTGACTGCGGTCGCCCGAGCCGATCATGTTCCGCCGGCTGGCGTCGCGCTGGGCGATCTGCCCCTGGGAGAAGTGGTCGAAGACGCGGGTCATGAGGATGCGGCGGGCCTTGGCCCGGTTCTTGTGCTGGCTTTTCTCATCCCGCATCGAGACCATGATGCCCGTGGGCAGGTGCTCCAGCCGGATGGCCGACGACACCTTGTTGACGTTCTGGCCACCCGGTCCGCCGGCCCGGCTGACGTGCTCGATCACGTCCTTCTCCCAGTCGATGTGCACGTCGACCTCCTCGGGCTCGGGCAGGACGGCCACCGTGGCCGCCGAGGTGTGGATCCGGCCCTGGGCCTCGGTCTCGGGCACCCGTTGGACCCGGTGCCCGCCGCCTTCGTAGCCGAACTGCTGATAGACGCCCTCGCCCCTGATGTTGAGGATGATCTCGCGATAGCCCCCCAAGTCGGAGGGTGAGGCATCGAGCACCTCAACCTTGAGCCGGTGGCGCTCGGCGAACCGCTGGTACATCGCGTACAGATCGCCGGCGAACAGGGCCGCCTCCTCGCCGCCCGTGCCGGCCCGAACTTCCAGGATCACCGAGCTGACCGCCGCGTCCTCGCCCGTCACCAGGGCCTTCTTCATCGCCTCGATCAGTTCGTCCGCGCGGCGGCGGGCGACAGCGATCTCCTCCTCGGCCAGGGCCTTCAGCTCACGGTCGGCCGACGGGTCATCCGCGATTGCCTGGTTGTCGGCGATCTCGGCCAGGGCTCTGCGATACGCCTCGTAAGGCTCGACGATGCGCCGGAGCTTGCCGTGCTCCTTCGTCAGTTCGACGATCCGGGCCGCGTTGCCCGCCAACTCGGGCCTGCTCATCCGCTCGCCGATGTACGCATAGCGCTCGCGAAGCTCCTCGAGCTTGCCGATGAGGCGGTCGGTGGTGGATGCGTTCATCATGCCAGGTGTCTCGTCGTCGTCGGGGTGCGCGGGGATGAACCCCGCGGCTCGTCATCAACCGTCGCGCAATAAAACAACCACGCCGGATCGAGGTGCGCTTGGAGGAGGGACGTCCCGGAAGCGCCGTCAGTCCGGCGTGGTTGAATGAGACCCTAGGCCTTGGCGGCCTTCTTCTTGCCGGCGGCCTTGAAATACTCGCCGCCGAACTTCTTCGTGAACTTCTCGACGCGGCCGGCGGTGTCCACGAACCGCTCCTGCCCCGTGAAGAACGGGTGGCAGGCCGAGCAGATCTCGACCTTCAGCTCCGGCTTGGTCGACCGGGTCTTGAACGTGTTTCCGCAACCGCAGGTCACGGTGCACTCGACGTACTTGGGATGAATGTCCGCCTTCATGGTCCGATCCTTGCAGTGTCGCTGTCTTCTGGGTGGCCGGGAATCGGGCACTGGACGCCTTCCGGGCCGTAATCCTACTAGTATACGCCTCCCATGGGGGAACGCAACTCCCCCGCGACTCGGATGTCCCCCCCGGCTGGCGGGTGCCCCCGGATGGTCCTGGGCATTTCCTGTTGACGAACGCCGAACCGGCCGATATCATTCCCATCATGAGTATCGGCTCATCCCGATCCCTGCTCGCCACTTTGGGCTTGGCCCTCCTCCTGGGCCTGCTGCTTAGCGCGCGCGTAGGGACCTCGGTCGGCTGATTCTCGCCGAAATACGGAAACCGAAGGGCCCTACGCAACGGAGCGTGGGGCCCTTTTTTTTGGCCAGACCGGTCCCGTGACCGGTAAACGCCCGCGGGAGTCAACCCGCAGGGTCAGAATGGAGCACGTGACATCATGTCGGCAGCACAACCGTCAGGCGTGGACGATCAACCCATGATCCGCATCTTCGACACGACGCTGCGGGACGGCGAACAGTCGCCGGGGGCGTCGCTCAACATGTCGCAGAAGGAGGAGATTGCCCGCCAGCTCGAGCGGCTGAACGTCGACGTCATCGAGGCGGGCTTCCCGATCAGTTCGCCCGACGATTTCGAGGCGGTTCGTTCGATCGCCGGGATCATCAAGAACTGCACGGTGGCCGGGCTGGCCCGCTGCACCGAGAAGGACATCGTGCGGGCCGCCGAGGCGGTCAAGGACGCCGTCAAGCCGCGCATCCACGTGTTCTGCGCGACCTCGGCCATCCACCGCCAGTACAAGCTCAAGCGGGCGGAGGAGGAGATCCTCAAGCTCAGCGTCGAGGGCGTGAAGCTCGCCAAATCCTTCTGCGACGACGTCGAGTTCTCGCCCGAGGACGCCTCGCGCACCGAGTTGCCGTTCCTGACCGAGGTGGTCCAGGCGGCAATCGAGGCGGGAGCGACCACGGTGAACATCCCCGACACGGTCGGTTACTCGACGCCGGTCCACTTCACGAACATCATCCGGCACCTGCGGGAGCACGTGAAGAACATCGACCGGGCGGTCATCAGCGTGCACTGTCACAACGACCTGGGCCTGGCCGTAGCCAACTCCCTGGCCGCGGTCGAGGCGGGCGCCCGGCAGATCGAGTGCACCATCAACGGCCTGGGCGAACGGGCGGGCAACGCCAGCCTCGAGGAAGTGGTCATGGCCATCAAGACCCGAGTGGACGTCTACAGGTGCCGCACCCGGATCAACACCAAGCGAATCTATCCGACGAGCCGGCTGGTGGCCGCCCTGACCGGTATCTTCGTGCAGCGGAACAAGGCGATTGTGGGCGACAACGCCTTCGCCCACGAGGCGGGCATCCATCAGCACGGCGTGCTCGCCCACCGCGCAACCTACGAGATCATGGATCCCGTCGACGTGGGCATCCCGGCCTCCAAACTGGTGCTCGGCAAGCATTCCGGCCGACACGCCCTCCGCGACCGCTTGCAGCAGTTGGGCCACGACCTGGACGACCCACGGCTCGACCGGGTGTTCGAGCAGTTCAAGGTTCTGGGCGACCGCAAAAAGGAAATCTTCGACGAGGACCTCGAGGCCATGGTCAGCCAGGTGTTCGAGGAGGCCCAGACCGCGCGGGCATGGGAACTCGCCTCGCTCCAGACCACCGCCGGCACGGGTGTCGTGCCTACCGCGACGGTCCGCCTGCGAAACGTGCAGTCGGGGGACGTGGTCACGGACGCCGCCACCGGCGACGGACCTATCGACGCCGCCTTCACCTGCATGATGCGGATCGCCGGCGTCGAGGCGACCCTGCGGGAGTACGACCTCCGGGCCGTGACCGGGGGCCGCGACGCCCAAGGCGAGGTCCACCTCGAACTGGTGGCCAATGGCCATCTGTACCGCGGCCGTGGCCGATCCACGGACATCATCGAGGCCAGCGCCTTGGCGTTCCTGAACGCCCTGAATCGGGCGATCGCGGCGGCGGATAAACCGCCGCGAATCTCGCCCCTGAACGGCGCCTCATGCGGAATCTCAAGCCCAAGCCCAGCGCCTGACGCGGCCGAATGCGCGCAGGCTGGATTGCGGGTCCCTACCTGCGACTGAGACTCAGACTCCTGGCCGCAGCGCTCGGTTTAGCTGCGCCGCCCATTTGCGCATCTGTTGATGATTTCATGTCTTGAGCGACTTGCATTTCCGATGGATTGCGCAGTATGTTAGTTTGTGATATTTTTCACGAGCGCCGGGGGGACCGGCTTGTCCCACCCTGCGATGCGGGGGTCGGGGATCATTGAGACGTTCCGAGGAACTCCATGAGTGACGAACTCACATCGGCGGTTCGGGAGGTCTGTCGGGCCCACGGGGACGACCGAACCCGGATGATGGACATCGTCCGAGCGGTGCAGGCTCGTTTCGGATGTGTACCCGGCTCGGCCATGGACGCGATCGCCCGGGCCACCGCTGCCCACCGCGTCGAGGTCGAGGGCGTCATCTCGTTCCATTCGTTCCTATCGACGCGCGCAAAAGGCAAAGTCATCATCCGGTTGTGCAACGACATCATCGACCGGATGAACGGGGTCGACCGGGTGGCGACGGCGTTCAGCAGCTCCCTGGGCATCGGATTCGGCGA
>JACQVT010000170.1 GCA_016209665.1 Planctomycetota bacterium
CCGGCCGATCGGAAACCACCGCCCGCGACACGTTCTTCTATTACGTCAAGAACAATCTGCACGCGGTGCGCCAGGGCAAATGGAAGCTGGCCCTGCCCGGCCGAAAGGCGTTTTTCGACTATGCCCTGGACAGCGTACCCGTCACCTCGCCCCAACTGTACGACCTGGAGCACGACGTGTCGGAAACCACGGATCTGGCCGGCGAGCGTCCCGACGTGGTCGACCGTCTGCTGAAGCTCGCCGAAACCGCCCGTCAGGACATCGGAGACATTGACCAACCCGGCAAGAACGCCCGCGCCTGGCTGAGGTGATGCTCTCTTTCAGCCGGCGACGCCTTTGTTGCGGAGGCTGGCCGTGATGGCGGAGATGCTGGCCAGGGCGGCGATCTCGTCGTTGGCGAACTGGACGCGAAACGTCTTTTCGAGTTCGAGGATGAGCGACAGGTGGGCCACCGATGTCCAGCCGGGCACGTCGGCCGCGGTGGTCTCCGCCGCGATCCGTCCGGCGGTCGCCTCGTCCAGCTTCAAGGCCGTCTGCATGCACCGGCGTATCTGGTCGATCACGTCTACCTCTCCGACTCGCTGCCCGCGCCACCCCGGGTGCGTGACAGTCTGGGCGGCGTCACCGACGTGGGCTTTTCAGAGCCCGGAGCGCCAGCGACGGGTAGACACGACCCACTCGTTTGCGCTCGGGGCTCTGAAATGCCCCGCCGATTCTGTCACGCACCCCGCCATCCCGGCGTGCGCCCAGGCCGTGAACCGATTCGCGGACGCCCCACGTCATGGTAACGATTCCCGCCGATGACGGCGAGCCGCGATTTCGGCAGTGCCCCACTTCAAAGTGCCACTGCGAGCGAGGACTCGACCAGTGATCCCCTCGGTGCGGCCACGTCCTGCGGCGCGCGAACGGAACTTGCTCTCCCACACGCACTTAACGTAGTCGCTGCGGTTCCGCAAGAACAGGGCGTCGATCCCGGTCAGACCGTCCGGCCCCGTCCTGTGCGGTAAGAGTACGGTTCACAGGGAGTTACCGATGACGCAATCCGGCCAGAATTGCTTGACTGTTGATCCCGCGAATCCTAATAATGGTATTGTTACTGCCCTCAAAGTGGGTCGGCTTTATTGCAGCGACATATCGACAAAGACTAGCCCAGTAAACGGGGTGGCGATCGGCCTATCGTCTGGGGGGATCGTCACGTCTTGGGCGGGTGAGAGGCTAAATGTCTTTGCTCAGAGACACACAACCCAGCGGAGGCGGCTCGCTGGACATTGCCGTCGTGTCACTCGGCGGTACTTGGGATCCGGCGTTGCCGATCGCGGCATCGCGCGCGGGTGCGGTCGGGTTACTGGACGTTCAGTACTTGGACGCCTTCGAGAAGGTGGGGCCCGCGGTCGAGCGGCTGAGCCGGTCGGCTCGCGGCCGGTTCGGGCTGATCGTGCACGGCGTTCTCGGCGAGCCGTAGCGGCTGGCCCTGAATCTGCTGGACGAGTGCGACTTGGTCGTCCTGGCGCCGGCCGCCGAGGCCGAGTTGACCGAATCCATCTCCGCATGGCGCGGCGTCACCCGCCGGCTGGGCCTGCTGGTTCGCTGCGCCAACGAGGCCGCCACGGCCGAACGTCTGGGCTTCGACCTGGTCTTCGCCAAGGGGCACGAGGCCGGCGGTGTCGTCCGGGAGGAAACGAGCTTCATTCTGCTCCAGGCCCTGAAGCGGACGTGCCGGCTGCCGATCTACGCCTGGGGCGGGGTCGGGCTGCACACGGCCGCTGCATGCCGCGCGGCCGGTGCCGCCGGCGTCGTGCTCGACTGGCAGTTGGCCCTGACGCGGGAATCACCGCTTCCCGAGTGCCTCAAGCGACGCATCGCCGCGATGGACGGCAGCGAGACGGTCGCGGTACCCGGCCCCGGCGGAGAGCTGGTTCGGCTGTACCACTGCCCGGGCATGACGGCCAGGGACCACCTGCGCGCAACCGCCGAAGCCATCCACAGCGGGAACGCCGCCGACCCGCATGAATGGGACGAGTCCATCACCCGCCTGATGAATGAACCGACCCCGGAGGGCCGGCTGTGGCCGATGGGCCAGGACGTGGCGTTCGCCGCGACGTTTGCCCATCGAACGCCGAGCGTGGCCCAGGCCTTGCGCAAGCTGCGTGAGCAGGTGGATGCGCAGACCGCCGGCTGCGCGAAGGCACGGGCCCTGCGCTCCGACGGGCCGATGGCCGCCTCGCACGGAACCGCCTACCCAGTCGTACAGGGACCGATGACCCGGGTGAGCGACGTACCGGAGTTCTGTGCCGCCGTCGCCGAGGGCGGCGGGCTGCCCATGCTGGCCCTGGCCCTGCTGCGCAGGGCCCAGGTCCGCACGCTGCTGGAGCAGACCCGCGAACTCCTGGGTCCGCGCCCGTGGGGCGTGGGCATTCTGGGCTTTGCCGACCGGCAGATTCGGGCCGAACAACTGGAGGTGATCGAGGATATCCGTCCGCCGTTCGCGATCATCGCGGGCGGGCGGCCCGACCAGGCGGCGTCGATGGAGGCCAAGGGCATCACCACGTATCTGCACGTGCCGTCGCCCGGCATGTTGGAGACCTTCGTGCGGGAGGGGGCGCGACGGTTCATCTTCGAGGGCCGCGAGTGCGGCGGACACGTCGGGCCGCGGACAAGTTTCGTGCTGTGGGACACGATGGTGCGCGTCCTGCTGAACGCCAAGCTGACCAAGGAGCAGGCGGCCGACGTACACGTGCTGTTCGCGGGCGGCATCCACGATGCAGTCGGCGGAGCCATGGTGTCCGCCATCGCCTCACCGCTGGTCGACCGCGGCATGAAGATCGGCGTGCTGATCGGCACCGGCTATCTGTTCACGGAAGAGATCGTCCGCACCGGCGGCATCCTGAAGGGCTTCCAGGACGTCGCTCTCGCCACCCGCGAGACGCTGTTGATCGAGACGGGTCCGGGCCACGTCATCCGCTGCGCCGACACGCCGTACATCCATGAGTTCGACGAGGAGAAGCGCCGCCTGCTGGCCCAGGGGCTGAGCCACGAGGCCCTCCGCGGCGAATTGGAGCGGGCCAACGTCGGCCGCCTCCGCATCGCCGCCAAGGGCATCACGCGCAGGCCCGACGCGGGCGCGGACGCCGATCCGTTCATCCACCTCGATGAGAACGAGCAGCGCCGCGAAGGCGTCTACATGATCGGCCAGGTCGCCGCCCTGCGGGACGAGATCACGACCGTCCGCGGGCTGCACGAGAACGTCTGTAACGGCGCGGTCGAGCTGGTGGACTCGATCCATTCGGAGCCGGCGACGGCCGCCACCGCCAGCGACCGCACCCCGCCGCCGCTGGACATCGCCATCGTCGGCATGTCCTGCCTGCTGCCAGGCGCTAAGAACCTGCGGGAGTTCTGGAACAACGTCCTCGCGGGCCGCGATGCGGTCAGCGAGGTGCCGCCCGACCGGTTCAACGCCGACGATTACTACGACGCCGACCGCTCCGCCCGCGACAAGTGCAACAGCAAATGGGGCGGGTTCCTGCCCGACGTCGTGTTCGATCCGCTCAAGTACGGCATTCCGCCGGCCGCGGTGCCCAACATCGAGCCGGTACAACTGCTGGCCCTCGAGATGATCGATCAGGCCCTGCGCGACGCGGGTTATGACGGCCGCAACCCCTACCGGGAACGCACGAGCATCATCCTCGGCGCGGGCGGGGGCATGGGCGAACTGGGCACGAGCTACGGCGTGCGGTCGATGCTGCCGCGGTTCGTCAAGAATATCGGCAAGGACGTCTGGGACGCCCTGCCCGAATGGACCGAGGACAGTTTCCCCGGCTTCCTGCTGAACGTGATCGCCGGCCGGGCCGCCAACCGCTTCGACTGCGGCGGCGTGAATTACACGGTCGACGCCGCGTGCGCCTCATCGCTGGCGGCGGTGTACCTCGCCTGCCGCGAGCTGACCGACGGCACCAGCGACATGGTCGTCACCGGCGGCGTGGACACGATGCAGCATCCATTCGCGTTCATGGCCTTCGCCAAGACGGGGGCCCTCTCGCCCCGCGGCCGGTCGCGGACGTTCGACGCCGGCGCCGACGGCATCGCCATCAGCGAGGGTCTGGCCGCGGTCGTGCTCAAGCGCCGCGAGGACGCCGAGCGCGACGGCGACCCCATCTACGCCGTCATCCGCGGCGTCGCCGGCGGGTCCGACGGACGCAGCAAGAGCATGACCGCCCCATGTGCCCACGGCCAGACCCGCACGGTGCAGCGCGCCTACGCCCAGGCGGGTTTCAGCCCGGCCACGGTAGAGCTGTTCGAGGCCCACGGCACGGGCACGCCGCTCGGCGACCAGACCGAGTGCGAGGCGTTGTCCGCCCTCCTGACACGCGAAGGGGCGGCCCCGCGAAGCATCGCCATCGGCAGCGTCAAGTCGATGATCGGTCACACGAAATGTGCCGCCGGCGTGGTCGGCCTGATGAAGGCGGCCCTGGCGATCTCGCACCGCGTGTTGCCGCCGACGATCCACGTCGAGCAGCCGAACGCCAAGGGCGGCCTTGCGACCGGACCGTTGTACGTCAACAGCGAGTTGCGGCCGTGGCTGCGCGGCCGGCATCCGCGCCGGGCCGGCATCTCGGCCTTCGGATTCGGCGGCAGCAACTTCCACGCAATCATCG
>JACQVT010000168.1 GCA_016209665.1 Planctomycetota bacterium
ATGCGGGTGTTCATCTCCATCATGTAGAACTTGCCCTTGGGGGCGACGAGGAATTCGATGGTTCCGGCGTTGTAGTAGCCGGCGGCCCGGGCGAGGCGGACGGCGGCCTTGCAGAGTTCCTCTCGGGTCCGCTCGCTCAGGCCCGGGCTGGGCGATTCCTCGATCAGCTTTTGGTGGCGGCGCTGCATGCTGCAGTCGCGCTCGTAGAAGTGCAGGACGTTGCCGGCCCGGTCGCCCATGACCTGGACCTCGACGTGGCGGGCGTGCTCGATGCACTTTTCGAGGTAGACGGTGGGATCCTTGAACGACGCCTCAGCCTCGGCCCGGGCGGCGGGCAGGCTGTGGCGGAGGGTGGCCTCGTTGTGGACCAGGCGGATGCCGCGTCCCCCGCCGCCGGCCGCCGCCTTGATCATCACCGGATAGCCCACGTCGGCGGCCCACTTGGCGGCCTCGTCATCGTCCTCGACCTCGCCTTCGGTCCAGGGGATCGTGGCGACCTTGGCCTGCTTGGCGAGCTTCTTGGCCGCGATCTTATCGCCCATCAGCCGCATCGATTCGGCGCTGGGACCGACGAACTCGATCTTCGATTCGCGGCAGGCGTCGGCGAACTGCGGGTTTTCCGCCAGGAATCCGTAACCGGGATGGATGGCGTCGACGTTGGTGACCTCGGCGGCGGCGATGATGCGGTCGATCCGCAGGTAGCTGTCGGCGGCCGACCCGGAGCCGATGCAGACCGTACGGTCGGCGAGCCGCAGGTAGGACGCGTCCTTGTCCTCCTCCGAGTAGACGCAGACCGTCTGGATACCCAGTTCCTTGCAGGCCCGAATGATCCGCAGGGCGATTTCACCCCGGTTGGCGATCAGTAAACGAGAGAACATCTTCACTTCCTGGGCCGCACCAGCATCAGCGGTTGGCCGAACTCGACCGCCTGCTCGTTGTGCACGAGGATCCGCTCGACCGTCCCGGCCACCTCCGCCTTGATCTCGTTGAAGACCTTCATGGCCTCGATGATGCAGACCGGGGTGTTCGCGTCGACCTCGGTGCCGACGCGGACGAACGGCGGCGACTCGGGATCGGCGGCCACGTACAGGGTGCCGACCATCGGCGAGACGATCGGCACGAGGCCCTCGTCGGCGACGGGGCCCGCGGCCGCGGGGGCGGCCGGGGCCTGGCCGGCGGCGGGTTGCATGGCCGGGATCGCGTGCGCCGGCGGCATCGCGTAGACGATCTCGCCGGTGGGACCCTTGCGAAGGCTGATCGAGGTCTCTCCCTGACGAACGCGAATCTCGCTGAGGCCGTGCTGGACCATCAACTCGATCAGTTCACGCACTTGCTGCACGTCGATCACGAGAATCTCCTGCTGTCGCTCCGGCCCCCCGGCGTGCAAGATTGACGGCACGGCCGGGCCGCTCACACGACCATCCGGTCGAGTTCCTTGGGCAGATCGGTCAGCACGCGGCAGCCGTTGTCCGTGACCAGGACGTCGTCCTCGATCCGCACGCCGCCGACGCCGGGGAAGTACACGCCCGGTTCGACCGTGACGACCATTCCGGGCTCCAGAACACCCTCAGACGACCGGGCAAGCCGGGGCGCCTCGTGGATGTCCAGGCCGAGGCCGTGCCCCAGTCCGTGCGAGAAGGCCTTGTGCATGCCTCGGCGTCTGAGGACGCCCCGCGCCTGTGCATCCACCTGCGAGAACGCGGCCCCGGGACGGACCGCTTCAATGCCCGCCGCCTGGGCCGCCAGCACGTTCTGATACATCCGCCGGAAGCGAGGGGGGATTCTACGGACGAACACCACACGGGTCAAGTCGCTGCGGTAGTGATCGACGGTCGCCCCCCAGTCGATGAGCACGGCGCTGCCGGCGCGAATCTTGCGGTCCCCGGCGCGGGCGTGGGGCAGCGACGAGGCCGGGCCCTCGGCCACGATGATGGGAAAGCTGGCGTCGCTGGCTCCCCGGCGGAGCATCTCCAGCAGGAGCGCCGTGGCCAGCTCGCGCTCGGTCATGCCGATACGGATCCGGCGGACGACGGTGCGGAACGCGGCCTGGGCGATCTCGGCGGCGCGGACGATCGCCGCCACCTCGGACGGGTCCTTGACGATCCGCATCTGTTCGAGGATGCGGGGTGCCGAGGCCAGGCGGCTGGGGCGGCAGGCCTTGCGGAGGGTGGCCTGCATGGACACGGACGTGTGCGCGGGGTCGAGCCCGACGCGGCCAAGCCGGTGGCGTCGGACGGTCTTGCCCACCGCTTCGGCGAGCGGGCCGGTGCGGATGACCGCCCTGGCCCACGGGGCGTGAATGGCTGCCTCCTCGGCGAAGCGGCCGTCGGTGATCAGGTACGCGCGGTGAGGCAGGACCAGGGCGGCGCCGTCCTCGCCGTCGAAACCCGTCAGGTAATACTGGTCAACGCGGTTGGTGACCAGGCAGCCGTCCAAGTGTTTGCGCTCCATCTGCCGACGAAGTGCTCCGAGCCGGCCGGCAATCGTTGGAGAAGGCTGAGTCGTGTGGGACGTGACCAACCGCGTACTCCTGGAGTGTGATTCGTGAATCGCTGCGTCGTGTACTTTCTAGGCGCCGGTTCAATTCTTGTCAAACCGCGACTACAATGATCGGCGGTACCTCGAAGGTGAAGAGAAGCGAATGCGCCGAGGAACTTGCGACCGTAACCGGGCGTTCACGCTAATCGAAGTGCTGGTGGTGGTGGCCATCATCGGGCTTCTGATCGCGGTCCTGCTGCCGACCTTGAGACTGGCCCGGGAGCAGAGTCGGGCCACGGTGTGCCTGTCGAACCTCAAGCAGCAGGGAATCGGGCTGTCGGCGTATTCGGCGGACTGGAAACGGCTGTTGCCGTGGGCGGGATCGTTCCGGTTCTCGCTGATGGAGGGGCTCTATTACGTCCTGGGCGACAAGCATCCGGAGCGGCACAACTGGGGCCGAGTGAACCTGGGCGTGCTCTATCCCAAGTACACGGGCAATACGGGAATGCTGTTCTACTGTCCGGGCAACCGGTACGTGGACGTTAACGGCGAGAACGGCCTGAAGCGGCTGCGGCACTGCCACCTGCATCCGTCACGCGGCGATCCGGAGTACCTGGACGCCCATAACTTCCCGCTGTCGCCGTTCGGGGCCTACGCCTATGCCGTGCCTGCGGCCCCGGCGGCGAGCCCGCGAGACAACGGGGCCGGCATGTTTCCGCCCGATGTCGTTCGAGGCAACCCGCTTCTGGAGGGCGACGTGTGGCCCTACTGGAAGTACCTCAACGACAGTGTTGATCCCGACCCATCCTTCCTGGGCCCGTTCCCCAAGCGGGCCCGCGGCAAACACAACCTGCATGCTTTGGTCTCGGATGGCTATTTCCGGCGGGACTACTACGGCTACCACATTCGAGGCCACAACGTGCTATTCAGCGACTTCCACGCCCGGCGCGTGACCGACCCGAACGGCAAGATCTACAACGCGAATCTCACCGCCATGCGCCCGTGGACCTACGACACCATTCAGGATGCGAAGGTCTTCCAGGTGTGGGACTACTTCTCGAAGAATAATTGAAGAAGCTGTCAGCTATCGGCTATCAGCTATCAGGCCTGATCATCGGCCGGCGGATTTGAGGCAGGCCCGCGAGCTGTCGTCCAAAAAGACGTTGTCGAGACCCAGGGCGATCAGCGTGTAGCCCTGCTCGAGGGCCTGGGCGACGTTCTTAGCGTTGGGCCGGACGATGTGCATGCCGGCGGTGACCTTGCGGTCGCGGCAGACCGACCGGTAGCGATCGAGGGCGGCGACCATCTGCGGGTGATCGAGTTGGCCGGTGATGCCCATCGAGCCGCTGAGGTCCAGCGGGCCGATGAACAGACCATCGACGCCGGGCACGTCGAGGATGGCCTCGAGGTTGGCGATGGCGTCCTTGTGCTCGATCTGCATGACCATGGCGATCTCGTCGTTGGCGGCGGCGATGTAGTCGGCGAAGTCGATCCCGTGCATGTTGGCCCGGCTGTACCCGTAGCCGCGGGTGCCCCGGGGCGGGTACTTGGCCTCGCGGATGGCGGCGTCGGCCTCGGCCGCGGTCTTGACCATGGGGATGATCAGGCCCCGGGCGCCGGCATCGAGTGTGCGATGGATCCACACCGGGTCGTTGAGCGGCAGCCGGGCGACGGGAACGCAGTCGAAACCGTCCAGCGTGCGGAAGATGTCGGTCATCGTCTCGAGGTCGATGGCCCCGTGCTCGAGGTCCACGCACACCCAGTCGAAGCCGCTGCGGGCGAAGATCTCGGCCACGGCGCAGTGGCCGATCTGCATCCAGGCCCCCAGAGACACCTGGCCGTTCAACAGAGCGCTTCGCAGTTTGTTGGTCACGAGGGCATGTCTCCTTAAACTCCGGATATCAGATTCTGAATCTCCGATTTTAGATTTTGGATTTCCGATTTTGCATTCTGGGTTGACACAGCCGTTTCGAAATCCTTCGCCGCCCGGACTTGCGGATCTGAAATCTCGAATCTGAAATCTGAAATCCAAAATCGCAAATCTAAAATCGCCTCATGTCCCGCCCAGGGCCGTCAGCACCTGCGGGTTGAGCACATTCATATCGTCGTATCGTCCGGTGATGGCGGCCTGGATGTTCGCCAAGGCCTGTCGGGCCATCCGGTCGCAGGCCTCCTGCGTGCTGCTGCCGACATGCGGCGTCATGATCACGTTCTTGAGGCCGCGGAGGTCCTTGTCGGGGTCGACGGGCACGTAGGGTTCGCGCTCGAACACATCGAGAGCGGCACCGGCGATCAGGCCGGCGACGATGGCCTCGTACAGGGCCCTCTCGTCGACGATGGCCCCGCGGGCGGTGTTGATCAGCCAGGCCTTGGCGGGCATGCGGGCGAAGCGGTCGCGGTTCATGAAGTACCGCGTCGCCGTCACGCTGGGGATGTGCAGGCTGACGAAATCCGCGTCGGCGACGGCCTCGGCGAACTCCTTGGTGACGTGGGCGAACCCGAATTCCCGCTCCATGGCCTCGTGGTTCACGTCGACGACCTCGCAGCCCACGACTTTCATCCGCAGGCCGAAGGCGGCGATCTGGGCCACGCGGCGGCCGATGGGTCCGCAGCCGATGACGGCCAGCGTCTTGTCGGCCAGTTCGCGGCCGACGATCGGCGTCCACTGGCCGGTCTTGACGCCGGCGGCGACCGTGACGGTGTGACGGGCGGCGGCGAGCAGGAGGTTGATCGCGTGCTCGGCCACGGAGTCGTCGAGGGCCCCGGGCGTGTTGGTGCAGATGATGCCGCGGCCGGTGGCCAGGCTCTTGTCGACGCCGTCGTGGCCCACGCCGAAGCGGGCGAGTACGCCGCCGCGAGGCAGGGAGTCGTACACCGGTCCGCGATAAGGCTCGACGCCGATCACCGCGTAGCGGACGCCCACCTGACGGATGAACGCGGCCAGTTCGTCCTCACCTGGTGGGGCGGACAGGCAGTGCAGGCCGTCATTGGCGGCGGCGGTGAAGACCTTCTGGGCCTTGCGGTACTCCAAATCCGTGACGGCGACCTGGATCATGGCTGCCTCGATCCATGTGGCGACCGGGTGTGTGACAGTCTGGGCGGCGACACCGACGTGGGCTTTTCAGAGCCCCCAGCGCCAGCGACGGGTAGACACGACCCACTCGCTTGCGCTCGGGGCTCTGAAATACCCCGACACTATCCCGATTCTGTCACGCACCCATGGCGGCCTGCCGGTCCGGGCAGGCGGTGCGTCTGCCGGCGCACGCCGGGTAGCATACTCGGGCCGCGCAAGTGATACCAGCGGGCCGATGCCGGTCACTTGATGAGGCGGATGGCGAACGGGTAGCGATAGGCGATGCCGTCGTTGGACCGCAGCGTGGCGATGATGATCAGCACGATCCAGGCGATGAAGATGATGGCCAGCAGCGGGATGCCGATGAGCGCGAACGTCAACAGGATGGAGATCGCCTTGGCGATGCTGACCGTGATCTGAAAGTTGACCGCCTCCTTGCCCTGGTCGTCGACGAAGGGTGATTCCTCGCGTTTGATGAGCCAGATGATCAGCGGCACGACGATGTTGCCGACCAGCGGCACGGCCAGGCCGGCCAAAGCGGTGACGTGGCAGAGCATCGCGTAGGTGCGTTCATCGCGGGTCGGGGCGGCCAATGGCGCGTCCGGGTCGTGCGGCGGCGGTTGTTCCACGGTTGTGTCCTCCCGAATGACCGGACACGGGGGCCTCCCGGCGGCCGAACCACATCCGATACGCCACTATGTATACCCGTCGGAACGGGTTCGGCACAATTACAGACTGGGCCGATTTTTATACCCGCCGGCGTGGCCCCGGGCGTCATCCGTCCGTTCGGGAGCACATCCGGCGGGGGCGCCGGAGGCTACAATCAAGGTGATGGACGGTAGTGGACCCATGGTGAGGCGACCCGACCTGCGGGACCGGCTGTACGAGGGGTGGCTGTGCAGCCGCCCGTTCTGGGTCTATCCGCCGATGATCGTTGCGATGGCGGCCTGGGCAGGGCCGCGGACGGAGTGGACCGCGGCGGTAGGGCTGTTCGGGGGCGGCCTGGCGGCGTGGACGCTCGTGGAGTGGGGGCTGCATCGACTGATGCACGTCCCCACGCGCTCGCCCGGGTTCCGGCGGTTCCAGGAGTTCGCCCACCTGCGGCATCATCGCGAGCCGGACAACCTGCCGGGCTCGATCGTCCGGCTGCGGGGCAGCCTCGCGCTGGCGGTGGCGTTTTTGGCGTTGGCCCTGGCGGCGTTTCAGACGGTCGCGCCGGCGATGCTGTTTCACGCCGGGTTGACGGCGGGCTACGTGTGGTACGAGGTAGTGCACTTCGCGACGCACGCCCGCTGGCGGCTGCCCGGCCTGGCGTGGCTCCAGCGCTACCACGCCCTGCATCATTCCCGCCAGTGGAACCGCGCATTCGGCGTGACGTGCCCGTTGTGGGATTGGGTTTTTGAGACGCTCCCTCGTTGAAACACAATTTCAACCGTGGAGTTCGCCTGTACCGAGGGGCCGCGCGGGCTGAAGCCCCCAGCGTTACCCATAAGTTTCAGCGTCGGGACGCGGCATACGCATCTCAATAATCCACCGGCGGACGTACCAGTCCACCCGCACGCAGGCCGGTTCAAAGTCCTCGACCGCTTCGGAGGTCAACGGCATCCATTCAATGGGCTCGACGTTCTGGGGCCGATTCTGCTCCACCACATAGACCACCCACACCGCCAGCGGCTCCTGTTCCAACTCGCTGGCTGTCTCTGTTCGCGCGAACGATAATGCAATCCGTCGGCTACGACCATGGTTTTTCTACAACTTGGGGGTGACGCAAAGGATCAGCCCCGCGGCTCGTCATGTGCAACGACGGGGACGGGCCTGAAGGGTGTCACTTCTGCGAGGCGGCCAGGGCCTGGTCGATGTCGGCGATGATGTCCTCCACGTCCTCGATGCCGACGGAGAGGCGGACGTACTCGGGCAGGACGCCGGTGGCGGCCTGCTCGTCGGCCGTCAACTGCGAGTGCGTCGTGCTGGCCGGGTGGATGCACAGCGACTTGGCGTCGCCAATGTTCGCCAGGTGGCTCAGCATCTTGACCGAGTTGATGAATTTCTTGCCGGCCTCGGCCCCGCCCTTGATGCCAAAGCCGACGATCGCCCCGCAGCCGCGGGGCAGGTACTTCTTCGCGTTGGCGTGCCACGGGTGGTCGGGCAGACCGGGGTAGTTGACCCAGGTGACGGCCTTGTGCTCCGACAGGTGTTTGGCGACCTTCAGGGCGTTCTCGCAGTGTCGCGGCATCCGCAGGTGCAGCGTCTCGAGACCCTGGATGAACAGGAACGCCGCGAACGGGCTCATGCAACTGCCCATGTCCCGCAGGAAGTGCGTGCGGCACTTGATGATGTAGGCGATGTTGCCGATCGGCTTGAGGGCCTCGGCAAAGACGATGCCGTGGTAGGACGGATCCGGCTCGGTGAACTCGGGCCACTTCTTGGGCTCGGCCGTCCAGTCGAACTTGCCCGAGTCGACGATGCACCCGCCGATGTGCGTGCCGTGCCCGCCGATGAACTTGGTCGTGCTGTAGACGTTGATGTCGATGCCGTGCTCGAACGCCTGGAAGAGGTAGGGCGTCATGACGGTGTTGTCGCAGATGACCGGCAGGCCGCACTCGTGCGAGATGCGGCCGATCTCGTCGAAGTCGGGCACGTCGTTCTTGGGGTTGCCGATCGACTCCATGAAGACGCAGCGGGTGTCCTTGTCGACGACCTTCTTGATGTCCTGCGGCTTGGCGGGGTCGAAGAACTTGACCTTGATCCCGAGCTTGGGGAACGTCTGGGTGAACAGCGTCCAGGTCCCGCCGTACAGGCTGGTGGCCGAGACGATGTTCTGGCCGGCCCGGCAGACGTTGAAGATCGAGACGTAAATCGCCGATTGGCCGCTGGACATGGCCAACCCCCCGACGCCGCCGTCGAGGGCCGCCATGCGCTTCTCGAACACGTCGCAGGTCGGGTTCATCAGACGGTTGTAGATGTTGCCGAATTCCCGCAGGGCGAACAGGTTGGCGGCGTGTTCGGTGTTGTGGAACACGTAGCTCGTGGTCGCATAGATCGGCACCGCTCGCGCGGTCGTGGTGGGGTCCGGCACCTGCCCGGCGTGAAGGCAGCGCGTTGCGAGTCCCGGCTGTCGCTGGTCCGACATGGTCAATCTCCATTCATGTGTAAGGTTGGCCCTTCCCGTCCACCTGCGGACGAGGGTACCGCCCGGCACGAACGCTCAGGAATGGGGTAGTGTAAGGCGTGTCCGGTTTGCCTGGCAAGGCCAGAACGGCGGCGGCCGTGCGAGGCGGGTCGCTGCCGTCAGACAGATCATGGCACGGTCAAACGAGCCTGCGCCGCCGATCGTCGATCACCGGCCGCCGAGTGAAGCCGCTCAGCCGGCACGGCGGTATCGGCGATTGATGAACAACCCCCCCAGGGCCATCAATGCCACCACATGCGGCTCGGGAATCTCGAACCCGCCCTCGTCCAGGTTCGTGCCGTACTGGAAGAACACGCTGGTGATGGCTTCCTCGGGGTTAAACCCGTCGGGCAGACCGTCCAGGCGGAAGACCACCTGGTTCTTGATCAGGGCGTTGCCGCCGGTGACGGCGGCGTTACCGGTACCGGTGTCGTCGCCGGCGCTGGTGATACCGTACTGCAGGCCGTCCGGCGCGGCTGGGCCTTGCAGGTTGGTGCCCGGAAAAACGTCGCCCGGTCCGAACAAGCCGAAGCCGGCTGAGCTGATGCCATAGGGCCGGCCGCCCGGCGCACCAACCAGGCCGCTGCGGTACGCCCACTCACCGCCCACGACCCCACCGGGATCGGTTCCGCCGAACGCGACCGATGAACCGGCCGGCACCACGGCGCTGGTGCGCGTGAGCGTCAGCGGGACATCGGAGCTGAAGAACAGGGCGGTCAGTATCTCAGCCGGCACGGCGACGTCCTCCGTTGACGTGTTGGTCAACGTCACGACCAACGTGCTCCCGTCGACCTCGAACAGTGCGGAGGCGGCCAGACCGCCGCTGGAACCGGTGAACTCGATCGGCGTCGCCAGCACGCTCGCACTGAGCGCGCAACTCAACCCCACAACGACCACGGTCTTGGCAAGCTTCGACATGTTATTTCCCTCTCCTCGTTCAACCTGCCGACAACCGCTGGACCCTCCGCCCGCGGCAGGGGGCAAACAGCGGTCCCTTCCACATCTCCTCTCGAATGTGGATGGGCATCATCTGGGACACGGATAATCGGCCGGAAGTCGCCCTGTCTCCCTCCAGATGACTCGATAATAGGAAGGCTCGATGACGAAGGCAAGGAGTTTTTTGGAACCCGCGCGAGTTTTTGATCTCCGAACGCGGGAGCATGCCAAAGCCGACCGCCCGCGAGGCGGAGTCCCGATAATCACTTGCGCGATGCGTTAAGATGAGGTTTGACGCTGAGCGTGCCGGCGATGATCG
>JACQVT010000169.1 GCA_016209665.1 Planctomycetota bacterium
ACGTGGTTCCTCCCAGGATCAGGGTAAGGTGCCGGGTCCAAAGGACCTCGTAGATCAGGGCGGTACAACCGGACACTAAGAACAGGAGGTAGACCATGAGTCGTTCGTGAGCCGTCGGTACCGCCGTCTGCTCCCTTGCGGTCGCGGCAGGGACGCCCACCCTCCGCAAGTCGGCGCGTGACGGGGCACTATGTAAGGCCTGCCAGTCGCTCGAATTTGGTCATATCCTTGAGGCGGTAGAGAATTTCGCCGGCCTTGGCAACCATGAGCACGCCCTCGGCCTCACGGTTGGCGTACTTGGCGGGGTCGATTGAGTCGGGGTCCAGGTACTCAAGGTTGATCCGGCGGCAACGCGATTCGGGAATTCGCGTGGCCAGGACGACGTTGACCCGCGGCTGCTCCACGCCGTTCTCATAGGTGCCGACGCCCTTGACGTGCGTGCTGTGGGCCACGACGCCCCAGGGATACCGGCTGAACCGGTCCCACTGCTTCACGAAGTAATCGCGGGTGTGGTAGCCGATCTCGTCCAGCACGTTGCCGTGCGAGTAGGACACCTCGTCGATGTGTGGGGCGTAGATGATGAGCGTGCCGCCGTCGGCTACCGCGGGCTCCATCTTGTACATGCACTTGCCGGCCGTCCAGATGTCGTCGTACATCCTCGGCGAGCAGCTCAGGATGGTATGATAGGGCTTCTCGATGTACTTCACGTGCAGTTGGCTGGACAGTTCGGTGGCGGCCTTCCAGGCCTCGCGGACCGGCCCGGCGAACGCTCCGGCCACGTTGTCCCTGTCGACCACGTAGCCGATGAGGCTCCGCTCGACGGGCACGAGGTCCGCCGCCGCTTCGATGACCGCCCGCACCCGCGTCTCCCGCGTGCCGTTCACGACGGGGTTGGTCAGCAGGGCCCCGACCCAGTGCGTGAAGTTGATCACCTCCGGGGCGGCAATGCCCGGGAAGAAGTATTTGTGCCCGCCCGAGAAGCCCACCACCTCGTGCGGAAAGACGGGCCCGCAGATGATCACGTGGTCGTAGTCGAAGACCAGCTTGTTGATGCGGACGGGCACCTCGATGCTCAGCATTCCGCTGGTCAGTTCCTCCACCTGTCGCCGGCTGAGCAGGCCGACCTGCCGAAGGGCGGCGGGATTGTCCCACTCGTGGTTGAAGACACGGACGGCGGCATACTTCGTCTCACGCTCGGCGGGCGTGAGCCGCAGCGACTCGTTGATCTTCTCCCCGGACATGGGCGGGTGGGTGCCCAGGGCGATCAGGAAATCGATCTGCTTTGCCCGGCCCATGAGGGCCTCGGCGATGACTCGGAACCACGTGCCGGTGGGTCCGCTGCGGGTGTGGTCCGGTATGACGGCCAGCACACGCTTGCTGTCCGGTCGGGTGGCGGCCAGGAACCGGTCGACCACGTCACGCATCTGGGCATCGGAAAGCCCAACGCCTGCATTCGCCTGTGCGACAACCATCGGCGGAGAACTCCATGTCGGGTACCCCGCTGCCCCGGCAGAGTCGCGGGTACACCGACGCCAGCATTATATGGCCGGGGCCACATGGTACCCACCGCGCCAAACGGGAAGGGGAGGAACGGGACAAGTCGATGCCCGGCAAACACCGGTATAGTCCCGGACTCCCCCAACCCCGATGCTGCCAGGTGGTCTTGGCCCTTTTGGCCGTCGTTCATCGGTTGATCCGCCGGGCCGTTGTGAGGCATAAGCCATTGCGACCAAGTATTTTAGGTTAGTATTCTCCTGAGATTTCGGGAGTGGGCGACGTGCGAACAACCCGGTGCCATCCGCTGGGGGACAACGCTTTCGACGTCTCGAATGTTCAATACAGCGCGCTAGAACGCTGGCATATGGGGAGCGAAGGTCTCTCGATCGCGGCAAGTCGATTGCTCGACCGCGGGATGTAAGCTTCTCGATCAGGGGGCATACGCGTCGTCGCACGTCCGGTCGGCGAGGATGCCGGCACCCGAGAGGCAATTCAGGAACGGCACGACGTCGCGGAAGTCGACGGTGTTGTTGCCGTCCAGGTCCGCATCGGCGCATGCGGGTACCGGGGGGGCGTTGAGCACGTCGTTGTAACACGCCTGCACGTGAGCGAAGTCGGTTACGTCCACGTCCCCGTCCTGGTCGATGTCGGGTCGCACGGTCCGAACGGTGACGGTCACCGCGATCATCCTCGGGTCGTTGAGGGCCGCGGGGTCGCTGACCGTGATCGTGGCCGTGTGCGGGCCGATGGGCAGCCCGGCGACGGCGTAGGACACCGTGATCGTCTTCATGTCGGCCGGCCCGATCGAGGTTCCGGACGAGGGATCGACCGACAACCAGCTTTCATCGTCGTCCACGGTGAACGCCAGCGTGCCGCTGCCGGCGTTGGAGACGGTGAAGGCGTCGTCGGAGATGTTGTACGTGTAGTCCGCGGAGCGGGTGATGGCGTTCGTGCTCAGGCCGATGATGGGCTGCGTGGCGATGGTGTAAGCGATCTCGTATAGCTTACTCGGCGTACCCCAGCCGGGCCCGGTGGCCGAGGTCTGCTGGTTGTACTCCAGCACGTAGACCCTCCCGTTGTAAGCGCACAGCACGTCGATCGCCCGGCCCAGGCCGACGAGGAACCGGTTGCAGGTGAAGCCCTCGTTGGCGTCGTCGAGACGCAGGCTGAGCACGTCGAACCCGACGGTGGGCACGTTCTCGATGTTGCCGAGACGGGCGACGAAGGCGCGGCCGTCGAACTCGGCGGGGAACCGGATGGCGGCGGGGCCCATGAACTGGGGTTCGTAGAAATCGACGCCATCGGGTGATGAGTGCGGGTTGAAGCCGTAGTAGACGCCGCCGTCGCCGTAGCCGGTTTGGCCGGGCCCGGGCTTGGCGTCGGGGCCGTAGTTGGCCCAGGCGGGGGTGGGCACCAGACCGCCCGGCAGCGGCGGGGGGCCGGCGGTGCCGACGCTCGTGCAGACGTAGGACGAGTCGCTGCCGGAGAAGTCGTCGCCGTACTTGTACGGGAAGCCGTAGTGGTTGCCCAACTCGAGGAGGTTGAACTCCTCGGCGTAGTCGCAACTGGTGTTGGGGCCGTTCTCCACGCCGAACAGCTTGCCGTCGGCCCGGAACGTGATGTCGAAGGTGTTGCGGATGCCGGCGCAGAACTCGCCCAGGTTGCTGCCGTCGAGTTCGCAGCGCAGGATGCGCGCGTTCAGCCGGCCCTCGAATACCTCCAGCGAGCCGTTCGAGAGGTAGCCGTAGTGGGACTCCGAACCGGAGTTGATGTAGAGCAGGCTGTCCGGGCCGACGGCCACGCCGCCCACGCCGTGGAACGTGCCGATCTCGAGCGGCGGCATGACCACGATCGTCGAGAAGCTGAACGAATCCACCGCCGGGTCGGGATTAGCGTCGACACCCTTGATGATGTGGCCATACTGCGTCGAGATGTAGATGTTGCCGACGGGGTCGAACGTCAGTCCCTGGGCGTAGTCGACCAGGCTGCCCAGGCCGGAGACGGTGCTCGTCGTGATGGACCCGCCAGCGACGTTGATGAGGTACAGCCGGGTGTCCGCGGCGTTGGCCTGATTGCTGATGGCGTAGATGTTCCGGCTGACCGGGCTCTGGGCGATCGAGACCATGTTGCTCACCGGAAACGTGTAGGTCCGGCCGGCGAAACCGGAGGGCAGGCCGGCCATGGTGGCCGCCGGGGGTACGGCGTGGACTTCGATGTCGTCGAACGTGGTCGCGGTCAAGGTGGCGGGGCCGGTGTTGCCGGTCTTGAGGATGAGGGTCGCCTTGGAGGTGGCGGCGGTGAACGAGGCCTGGTACTTGACGGGTGCGGACTTGGGGATCGCGTCGTCCCAGGCACCGCGCCCGGAGAAGGTGTCGTTCTTGTACAGGAGGACCGCGCTGTTGTTGCCGTCGGTCTCATCGACGCCGTCGACGGGCACGCGGTGGGCATTGATGACCAGCACCTCCGCCCACATGGCGTCGGGCAGGGTAGGGCCGCTCCGCCATCGGCCGGTCACGGTGACGACCCAGCCGGGCGTGACGTCAAACTGCTGGTAGACGCCGCCGTTGATGTCTGAGCCGCTGACGGTCAGTTCGCCGCCGCCGACCGCCGCGGCGAAGTCAAGCTGCCCGTCGCGAGAAATCCACGTGGACCAGTGGCTGAGGCCGTCCGAGAAGTCGCCGTTCGAAACCAGGTTCACTTGTCCCAAAATCGGACACGCCAGCCCACCAGACAAAAGCACTCCCGCCAAGCCGGAAAACCTCATCGGACTGCGACTCCC
>JACQVT010000191.1 GCA_016209665.1 Planctomycetota bacterium
GGTCTGCTTCCCGGGTGGGTACGGCACCCTGGACGAGTTGTTCGAGACCCTGACCCTGATCCAGACGCAGCGAACAACGCCGTCGCCCGTGGTCCTGGTCGGCAAGGCGTTCTGGCAGCCGATGGTGGCCTGGCTGAAGCAGGCCTTGGTCGAGGAGCATCAGACGATCAGCCCACAGGACGTGGAATCGTTCATGCTGACCGATGACGTGGACGAGGCGGTCGCGCACATCCTGGCCAAGTGTCCGGAATGCGGCCCGGTGTGGGAGCACCCGCGCCGCCAGGTTGCACCCTCCCCGGGAGAGATTGTGGCCGGCAGCGACCGATGGTGACGGAGAAACGATCGGCGGCTGCGGCGCGAACGTGGCGGCGCGGCCGACGCGAGGACCTGCGGGGATGGCTATGCGTCGTGTCACGGTGTTGTGGTGGGTGCTGTGGGCCTGTGGCGTCGGGGTTGCCGGCGGTGTGACGGCCGCCGACCCGCTCGGCGATCTCGGCCAGGTGGAGAGGCTGCAAGCCGCGTTGGCCACGGTGGCCGAGGCGGTCGCACCCGCGGTCGTCGCCATCCGGGCGGAGCGGCGCCTCTCGCCGGCCGAACTCGAGTTCGGCGATGACAGTGGGCGGGTTCCCAACGACGAGACGCACCGGCGGGTCCGACGCCAGCAGGTGGTGCCCGCCATCGGTACGGGGATCATCGTCGACGCCGACGGCGCCGTCCTGACCAACGAGCACGTCATCCACGGAGCCGACCTGGAGAGCATCACCTGCGTGCTGTCGACGGGCGAGGTCTACGCGGTCCGGGCAGTGACCAGCGATCCGCGAAGCGACTTGGCGATTCTGCGGATCGACGGGAGACGCCTGCCCCAGGTGAAGCTGGGCGACCTGTCGACGGTGCGGCAGGGGCATTTCGCGATCGTGATGGGCAACCCCTATGGTTCGGCCTCGGAGAACCGCGGGCGGCCGGCGATGTCGTTCGGCATCGTGAGCGCCCTGGGCCGTCCGCTGACGCGGGAGCTGAGTCCACTCGACGAACGGTACTACGGCAACCTGATCCAGACGGACGCGCGGATCCGGCCCGGCAACAGCGGCGGGCCGATGCTGAACATTCACGGCGAGGTGATCGGCATCACGACGGCGATCTCGACGGGGTCGGGTGACAGCGACGGGCTGGGCTACGCGATCCCGATCGACGCCCGGACCAAGGCCATCATCGCCCAACTGCTCCGCGGTGAGGCGGTGGAATACGGCTTTCTGGGGATACGGCTGGACGAGCCGACGAGCGAGGACCGGCGTCTGGCCGGCGCTCCCTCGGGAGCGCGGGGGGCCCTGGTCCGCGAGGTCGAGCCCCAGACGCCGGCCGCCCAGGCGAAGCTCCGGGCAGGCGATCTGGTCGTCGAGTTCGACGGGCTGTCCGTGCGCGGGGTGGACGAACTGATCCGCCTGGTGGGGGCCGCCCGGGTGGGGACGCCGGTGTCCCTGACCTTTTACCGCGAAGGGGCCACGCAGACGGTTACGGTATCGCCCGCCCGCCGCAACGTGCCCCAGGGTGTCACTTGTAAGGCACCGACGGCCAGCCAACCCGGTGAGTAGCGGCCCGTCACGCCACGAGCCGGTGCAGGAGGTACAACCCCACCCCGACGGCGAACATACCCACCACGATGGTGATCCAGGTGACGATCGCGGCCAGGGGAACCTCGCGGAGGTTCTCGAGCTTGGTGGTCTTGTAAACGATGCTGACGGCCAGGCACAGGGGCAGGAGCAGTCCCAACTGCTGCCAGCCGGTCAGGGGCACGGGCGTGATGAACCAAAGCAGCATGGTCGTTTCGTCCGCTATCCGGTCCGAGGTCGGCGTTTCGCGTCGGGTCCCGGCGGCGGGCCGGCGGCCATCGGCAGGGACCGCCGCTCCGCCCGAACCAGTACGTCCAGAATGATGAGGATGTTCAACATGCCGGCGATGGCGGTGTACACGACCGAGACCTCCTCGGTGCGGCCATAGCCGATCAGCATCGCCGGATGGCGCCCGGTCTCCTGGGGCGTGCCGACGGCGGCACCGCAGGCCAGGGCGAGCAGCGAATGCCCGCCCGCGCAGATCTGGCCGGCAAACCACAACGTCCGATCCGCCGGCGAGACGGTGTTCTTGACGCCGCCGATGGCCACACCCGTCCAAAACGTCAGTGTGACCACCACAATGAAGATGATGCCGCGCGTGCGCTCGCCGATCAGCAGATGGCCCAGACCGGGCAGGACCCAACTGGCGACAGCGGCGATCACCATGCGGGCGGTACCGTTCAGTGGAGCAAGGGGCGCTGCCATAGGCGGTCAGAGTTCTCCGGCGAGTTCAGATGACACGGGCACAGGCTCCCAGAACGCTTGGAGTGCATCCTAAGGCGGGCCGCCTTTTTATGGCCCGCAACCCAAGCGCCTTCCCGGCCGGAAACATGCGCGCAAACCACACCCATGTTCCGCAGTAAGGTCCTGAAACCCGTGTGGGACCGGCTTCCAGCCGGTCGGTTTTCAGGGTTTTAGGATGCACACTTACGGGCCGAACGGACAAGGGCCGGCCTCCCCGCACTGTTGGCACGGCCCCACCGCGGCGGGGGCCGGCCTCGACTGCCCGTCGCGGGCGGCGAACACGCTGAGCAGCTTCTCGACCTTCCGGCTGCCGCACTCGGGACAGGCCGCGTCGGCATCGCCGTCGAATGAGCGGACCAACTGCTCAAACTGGTGGTCGCATTTGGCGCAACGATATTCGTAGATCGGCATTCCGTCGGCTCCCGGCCGGCAGCCCGGCCCCACGCAATCGCAAGCTGTTGGACAGTATAGATTTGGCGTCAATAGACCGCAAGTCGCCGCCGCACTCAGAACGCCATCTGGAGCGGCTGGCGGAATCGGGCGGCCAGACCGTATCGCACGACGCCGGATTTACCTGCCGGCCCGGGAAGCGGATCACAGCGCAAAAGTTCTGCGCTGCCGGTCACGCGCCCCTGATATGGAAAATGGCCCTCGCCTGGAGGAACGGTCAGTGTCAGGTCCAGGGTGCAAGCGGGCGGGAGGCGAGGGGTTCCCGCCGGCAGGTCGGCCTCGAAGTAAACCCCGCCCGTGCTGATGTCCCGCGTGAACGCCCGTACCGCCTGCGGAAGGCCCTGAATCCGGCAGTCGACCGGCAGCCGGATGGCCAGGCGCCGGTGTTGCCGCCGCTCGCCCCCGTGCTCCGCCTGGGGCGAGGGCAGATTACCCGCCGGGGCGGGCGATCGCGAACTCTCGATGGGTCGCTCGCCCTGCATAGCCCTCCTCCTCCGCCTCCACCCGAGTTCAACCCCGCAAGAATGGGGCCAATCGTCCGACGATTGCCCGCCTCTCCGGGTGAACGATTGTAACAAGCTTGAGGATCGGTCGTTACAACACGGTACGATCTTATTTCAGGGGGCAGGCCGGCGACGACGGTGCTGCGTCTGTTGTCTGCCGGCAACATTGGGAGGCGGACCGACCACACCACCTGGGATGAAAAAGGGGTCGGGAGTCTTTTTCACCGATTGCTTGACTTTGGCGGGCGGCCTCGGGGGCGCAGCGACGACTCCAGGCCCAGCCGCAGGGCCGTGCGA
>JACQVT010000010.1 GCA_016209665.1 Planctomycetota bacterium
GCCCAATGGGCTCGGCAAAGGGTGTACGACCGTCCAGTTGGCGATGGTGGTCGCGATCCTGCTGTCGCCCGACCTGCCGGGCTGGCTGAGTCTTCTGCCGCGGGTGCTATGGTGGGCGGCGTCTGTCCTGGCATTGTCGACCACCATCAGCTACTTCCAGACCGGCCGCCGATTCCTCGCCCAGCACGAACCCGCCAGCGCCCCCTCGTGATCGCTGCTCGTTTGCACCTCGCGGCCATTGTTGTGGTACGCGTGTGTTCACGAATCCAGCGCCGCGCCGTTACCTCCGCCTCTGCCGTCGAAGCTGCTCCAACTCGGCTCGTAAGGGCTGCCAATACCGTCGGTCGGCTTCGCGTTCGCGGGCTTCCTCTTCGCGAAGAGCAGCTTCCAAGGCCGGTCGATCGCCTCGGGCCGCGTGACGCAGGAGGCGGCGCCGCAGGGCTGCACGCTCGCACGCGCTCCGGTAGTGTTGCGCCACCTCGATGAGCAGGTCGGGGGAACGGAGTTCGAGCATCCAGAAACGAATCTGGGCGGCGGTCGGCTGGTCCCGACCCTGGAAATAATGCGCCTCGACCAGCCGGCGGAGCATCGGCCAGTCCTTGTCTCGCTGGGTTTTCTTCGCCCGCACCAGGTCCGGCAAGGACATCACATCGAAGGAGAAGCCATCAGGCAAGGCGATGGTCGCGCGGCGCCGCCACAGCGCGGCAAACGAGCCGACTCCCCGCAATCGGGACATGACATCGATGCGCATCCGCGACAGGTCCGGGTGACGGCAACGAAAGTGGATGGCGTGCCCCCGCCGCAGATGCTTCGCCTGAAAGGGCGGCACCGCGATCACTTCCGCCTGGAGATCCGCCAGCGCCCGACGCAATCGCACCAGGTTGCCGGCATCGGCCAGAATCACCAGATCCGTGTCGCGGCTAAACTCCGCCGCGCCGTACAACACGCAGGCCTGCCCGCCCATGAGCAGGGCGCGGACGCGGTGCTCGCGGATCGAAGAAAGGACTTTGCGTATCGGGTTCGGGATCAAGCGAACCTCCCAGGAGCAGGAACGCCTCCCAGAGTTTCTCGCTCTCCAGCCAGCGTTCGGCCGGACTCAAGCGATACCACTCCGCCCATTCCGGACCCACCAGTTGTTCCGGCTGAACCATGCCGCCATTATAAAAAGAATCTCTTACGCTGCCTGCACGGCTGCCGCCATCACGCGCTCCTGCGTGGCCTGGTCGCGAGGGATCTCGGCGGTCAGTCGGCCCTGGGCGAGCACCAGGATCCGGTCGCTCATCGCCAGCAGCTCGGGCAGCTCGCTCGTGATCAGCAGGATGCCCATGCCGGCCGCGGTCCATTGGTTCATCAACTCGTAGATTTCCGCCTTGGCCCCGACGTCGATACCGCGGGTCGGCTCATCGAGCAGCAGCAGCTTTGGCCGCGTCATCAACCATTTTGCGAGCACCACCTTTTGCTGGTTGCCGCCCGACAAGGCCGTGATGGGGGCATCGAGCGACGGAGCCTTGAGAGCCAGCTCGCGGCCGAGCGGCTCGGCCAGTTGCCGCTCGATCCCGCCGCGGAGCCAGCCGCCCGGGGCCGCCCGCGGCAGGGCCGCCAGCGTCATGTTCCGCATCACGCTCAGGGACGACACCAACCCCGTCGCCTTGCGGTCGTTGGTCAGCATGGCGATGCCGGCCCCGATCGCGTGCCGCGGCGAAACCGGCTCGAACGGCCGGCCCCCGATGAACACTCGCCCGGTCGCCCGCCGGCCGTATCGGCCGAAGGCCGCCCCCAACAGCTCGCTCGCCCCGTTGCCCATCAGCCCGCCCAAGCCGACCACCTCACCCGCGTGGATGGTGAGGCTGACGCGGTCGACGATCGGCCGCGGCGAACCGGGAAGATGCAGGGTCAGGTCTTCGATTCGCAGCAGTTCCCGGCCGCGGCTGCCCGCGTGCTTGGGGAACAACTGTTCGATCCGCCTGCCGACCATCCAGCGGATCAGCTCGTCCCGCGGCAGGTCGGCGGCGGGGCGGCAGCCGATGAACTCGCCGTCCCGCAGCACAGTGATGCGGTCGGCCAGCTCGTAGACCTCCTTCATCTTGTGCGAGATGTAGATCAGCCCCACGCCCCGTCGCTTGAGGTCGCGGAGGATGTCGAACAACCGGCCGGCCTCCGACTCCGACAGGGCGCTCGTCGGCTCGTCGAGGATCAGAATCCGGGCGCTCGTCGACAGGGCCTTGCCGATCTCGATGAGCTGCTGCACGCTGACGCCGTATTCGGCCACGCTCCGCCGCACGTCGACGTCCGGGGCGAGGTTGGCCAGGAACCGCTGAGCATCCGCCCGCATCCGCCGGTGATCGACCGTCCGCCAGCGGGTCAGCGGCTCGCGGCCCAGGAACATGTTCTCGGCCACGCTGAGGTACGGCACCAGCGACAGTTCCTGATAGATGATCGCGACGCCCGCCGCCTCGGCCTCGCGCGGCGAGCCCAGCCGCACGGGCTCGCCGTCGATCTCCAGCGTGCCGGTGTAATCGCCGTACACGCCGGCCAGGATCTTCATCAGCGTGCTCTTGCCGGCCCCGTTCTCGCCGACCAGGGCGTGAATCTCGCCCGCCCGCACGTCGAAGGACACGCCGTGCAGCACCTCGACGCCGTCGAAGCTCTTGCGCATGTCGGCCATTCGCAGCACCGCCGGCTGGGTGGCGGCGGAACCGGTCTCGGCCCCGGCATTTCCGCTAACCCGCATGGAGCGTCGTATCTTGGGCGAAAAACCGGACAGCCACAAGCGCCGCCGACAAGCCCCACCCCGGCAGTGATGTGGCCCAGCCGCCCTTGGCTGGGATTGCCACGGAGAAGAAGGCGCAGTCGAGGGCGACCGTGCCACAATTCGTTGCCGAACCCCGCCGGGGGGGACAACCGGGGTGGCCGGGCCTGTGAAAACCTGATTCTGCCGCCAATCGGCGCGAGCCCGAACTGCTGTTAGTCCCGGGGGATAGCAATTCTACTCACAGGCGACTCGCACGAGTCGCCCGGAAACCCACTGGCGTTTGGGCCGGTGTCCGGGATAATACAGCCCGCAAGTCTTTCGGATCGTCGGCCTGTTTGACCACAAGCGAGGGCGGCCCATGAACCTGGACCTGTTGAAAAGAGCCGAGGTCGATCTATCCCTCGGCCTGTCGAGCAGCCCGCTGGACAAGCTGGTGTGGGAGCATTCGGTCCGTGTGACGCGCACCGCGACCGCCATCGCGGGCCTGACGGAGCTTGCGGACCGGGCGATCGACCGGCGAGCCCTGACCGCGGCCGCCTTGTACCACGACGCCGGCTGGGTCTTGCAGTTTCGCGCGGGCGAGGCTATCCCCCGCGACCTGCTCCTGCGGCCGACGTGCGAGGTGCAGCGGGAGTTGGCCGCGGCCTGGATCGCCGACCATCTGCGCGACGATGTGCCTCCCCGCTCCCTCGGGGTGGCCTCCAACGCCATTCGTTACTGCAACGATCGCCAGACGCACCTGATCGAGGCCCAGATTCTCGCCGAGGCCGAGAACCTCGACGAAATCGGCCCGCAGGCCATCCTGCTGATGATCCGCCGCCAGATGGCCGACGGCCGGACGCTCGCCGATCTCGTCCGGCTGTGGCAGCGGCAGGAGGAGTACCACTACTGGCAGGCTCGGATCAAGGAGGGTTTGCGCTTCGACGCCGTCCGCCGAATTGCGACTCAGCGGTGGCAGGCCCTGCGCCGGTTCATGGACGATCTGGCCGTCTGTGTCAATTTCGAGGATCTCGCCGGCCTCGAGTCCCCGGCAACGATGCACGTGACGGCGGTCCTGCCGATCAGCATCGGATCGAGACTGGTGGCCGCCGGTCCGTGACCGCTCGATCCGACATGCCATAGGTGGGTGGCCCGCGTCTCGGAGACGCGGGGTAGCTGATTCTGGTTCGCAGACCAGTTACAGAAAAGAACCATCGGCTCCCCCAGGTCCAGGAAGGACCTGGGCCACCCTTCCTTGACAGGTCGCGGAGGGTGCGTGACCGTCTGGGCGGCGGCACCGATGTGGGCTTTTCAGAGCCCCCAGCGCCAGCGACGGGTAGACACGACCCACTCGCCTGCGCTCGGGGTTCTGAACTACCCCGCCGATTCTGTCGCGCACCCGGTTGCGGACCGTGACTGCCGGGTTCGTTGACCGGCGGCTGGCACGTGTGTTATCCTCCCCTGCGGGTGCGGTCGATTTCGCCGGCCGCACCGGGCTGCGCGGCCGCGGCCCGCTCCGCCTTGACCGTCACAGGCAAGGTCTCCCTCACGGCGGAGCCGGCCCGTGTCGCCAGCGCAGAACTCCATCGTATTCCACCCGGCCGTGATTGCCCCGCTGGATTCCGCTGATGCCCATGAATCACGCCGACGACCGCAACCCGCAGGCCCAGCCCGACCCGGCGTCGCTGGCGCCCTCGCCCCGACCCCTTGGAGGACACGCCGGACATCCGCTCGGTCCGCTGTGGCAGATGGTTCCCCTGGACGGTCCGATCGGCGGGCGCCTCTATGCCACGGGTGTGCTGGCCGCGGCGATCGTGGTGCTGGCCGTGGCCGCCCGGCTGCATCCCGAGGGCCGATACGAGGGTGCCCACCAGCAGCTTGGCCTGCCGCCCTGCGGGTTCATCGTCATCACCGGTCTGCCCTGCCCAACGTGCGGCATGACCACGGCGTTCGCGTACACCATCCACGGCCACCCGCTGCTGGCGCTGCGTGCCCAGGCGGTGGGATTCCTGCTGGCCGTCAGTACGGTGGCTGCAGCGCTGTTTGCGGTCATCAGCCTGGTGTCGGGGCGGCGGCCGGCGGTCAACTGGTATCGCATCGACCCGGTGCGGCTGGTGTGGATCGGCTGCGGCTTGTTTGTCGTCGCCTGGGGAGTGAAAATCGTGTGCTGGTTGCTGGTCGATGGGATGGGACGGTAAACCCCAGGTCGCGGGAAGAACTGAGGGCCGCGGCGGGAACTGAGGACCGCGGCCAGAGTTGAGGACCGCGTCAACTTGTTGACGCACTGGACGGCGACAAGTTGCCTGGGTCCTGAGAGACGGCAACAAGTTGCCTGGGTCCTGAAAAGTTGCCTGGGTCCTGCACGGTGGGGGCAAACGATCGGAGGAACGGCATGGCGAACGGTTCGCGGCGGGCAGGGGTCATGCGGCTCTGTTGGCTGCTCTCAATGATCGTCCTGGGCGGCGGCTGCACGGCGATGCGGAGCCTGCTTTACCAGACCGCTCCCCAGAAGGAGGACGTGGCGCCGGAATACGCCGGTCTTCCGGGGCGCAAGGCGGCGGTCTACGTCTGGGCCCGCCCGGAGTCGCTCTGGGACTACCCGCAGATGCGGCTGGACATGGCCGCCCACCTGTCGGCCTATCTGAAGGAGAACGTCAAGAACCTCGAGGTCATCCCGGCCCCGCAGGTCGAGAGCTACATGAAGACCCTCTCGAACATGAGCCCCGACCCCGCCGACATCGGCCGGCACTTCCACGCGGACATGGTGGTTCATCTGTCGGTGTACAAGTTCTCGATCCGGGACCCCGGCATGTCGCAGTTCTACCGCGGGCGGATCAGCGCCTCGGTGGCCGTCCTCGACATGACCGCCAGGGACGGCACCGTCCAGCGCGTGCCGCTGCAGGACGTGAACGTGGTCGTACCCGAGGAAGGGCCGCTGGGCTACTACAACGTCACCGCCGACCAGGTCCGCGACGCAACCTACCGCGAGTTCACTCAGGCCACCGGCCGCAAATTCCACCCCTGGCAGAAGGACCTCAAGTAGCGACCATTTTCCCCACCGGTGTCGAACCATGATGAACCACCGCCAGCCCAGCCCGCTCGTAGCCCCGCCTCTAAGAGCGTGTGTGAGAGGCAAGAGGCTTGTCCAAACCGCGACCGTGAGGGAGCGGCTTCCGTCCGCGTCACACCCCCGCTTCCTGACGGGCGCGGTTCGAAAAGGGCTTCTCACACACCCTCTAAGTTCATGCGTCGCGTCTCGTGGGCGCGTCGTTCGATCTGGTGTCCTTCGCGCGCTGCCGATCGTTGCCGCCGCCCTGGTTCTGCCCGCCGTCGTCGGTTGCGGCCCATCCGTCGGAGCCTGGCTGTACACGTTCGGGGCCTATCC